>DATDIY010000020.1:0-7479 GCA_036520815.1 Acidimicrobiales bacterium | reverse complement strand
CGAGGCGTGCGTGCACCTGCACCGCACCCTCGGTCGCATCCACGAGCTCGGTGTGAAGGCGGCGGTCGCCCTCAACCCGGCCACGCCGGTCGAGAACGTGGCCAACGTCCTCGACATGGTGCAGATGGTGCTGGTGATGACCGTCAACCCCGGGTTCGGCGGACAGAGCTACATCGCATCGATGGAACCGAAGATCGCCCAGCTCCGTCGGCTCGTCGTCGAGCGCGGGCTCGACGTCGACATCGAGGTCGATGGCGGCATCAGCCCGTCGACGGTCGTCGGTGCCGCCGGCGCCGGGGCCAACGTGCTCGTGGCCGGCAGCGCCCTGTTCCGCGACCCCGAGGGCCTGGGGCACGCCACCGCGGAGCTGCGCCGACTGGCCACCGAGGCCCAGGGGGCCTGACCTCACCGTGCCGGGCGACGAGCCACGCCGGCTCAAGCGCGGCGTCCTCGTCGCCGCCGTCGTCGTGCTGGTGGTCGTCGTCGTGGCTGTGGTGGTCGTCGTCGTGCGGGTCCGCACGGTCGAACGCAGCGCCGAGGCACTCTGCGAGCGCCTGACCGAGGCGCAGGACCTCGACCAGTCGCTCACCACCCTCGATCCCGCCACCCTCGACCCCCAGCTCGCCGCCCTCGAGCGGGCCAAGGAGGTCGCCCCCGAAGACATCCAGGCGCAGATCACCGCCTTGGCCGACTTCGTCGACGGGGTCGCCAACGAGGTCGAAGGCGCCACGGGCGACCCCGACGACGCCCTCAGCGCGGCGCTGGCCGAGCGTCAGGACCAGATCGACGCCGTCACCGCGGCGGGCCAGGCCGTGCAGGCGTGGGCCCAGGCCAACTGCGGCCTCTCCCTCACCGGCCCGGTCCCGACCGACACGACGCCCGCACCCGCACCCGCCGACTGACCCGCCCAGGGTGGCTCACGACATTCCGGTATCCGGCACCAGGTGAGCCACGTGGAGGGGGCGGGGTGGGCTAGGCCAGCTCGCCCCGGCGTCCGATCACGTGGTCGACGATGCCGTAGTTCTTGGCCTGCTCGGCGGTGAACCAGCGGTCGCGCTCGGAGTCCTGCTCGATCTGGTCGACCGGCTGGCCCGTGTGGTGCGAGGTGCGCTCGGCCATCAGGCGCTTGATGTAGGCCATCTGCTCGGCCTGGATGGCGATGTCGGAGGCCTGGCCCTGCACCCCGCCGAGGGGCTGGTGCATCATGATCCGGGCGTGGGGCAGCGTGTAGCGCTTGCCCGGGGCACCGGCGGTCAACAGGAACTGGCCCATCGAGGCGGCCAGGCCCATGCAGATGGTGCCCACGTCGGGGGCCACGAACTGCATGGTGTCGTAGATGGCCATGCCCGCCGTGATCGAACCACCCGGCGAGTTGATGTAGAGCCAGATGTCCTTGTCGGCGTCCTCGCCCTCGAGGTACAGCAGCTGGGCGACCAGCTGGTTGGCGACGGAGTCGTTCACGTCGCTCCCGAGGACCACGATGCGGTCCTTGAGCAGCATCCGGAAGATGTCCGAGCCCGGATCGGCGATGGAGGTGGCGGCGGCCACCTGCGGTGCGAGCGGGGGATGCTGCATCGGTCTCCTTCCAGCGGTCCGCAGATGACGGACCGGCGCCACGGTTGCAGGGCTCCACGCCCCGTCGGGGCAGGCTACAGGGCCACCCACCCCGCCCGGCGCGGGGTCTCCGGGGTTCGCCCTTCGCGCCGCTACCGTGGCCCCGTCACTCTCTCGCGGGCGTGGCGGAACTGGCAGACGCGTCGGGTTTAGGTCCCGGTGTCCTCGCGACGTGGGGGTTCGAGTCCCCCCGCCCGCACCACGCCGAGCGACTCGTCGCTCGGGACGGCACACAACGGAGGCGGGCAGCGTGGCCAGAACCAGGCGCGTCGTGGAACGACGGACGCTCGGCACCACCGGCATCGAGGTCTCCCGGCTCGCCCTGGGGGCCATGACCTTCGGCGCCGGCATGCCTCCCATCGCCCACGTCGACACCCGCACCGCCCACTCCATGGTGGAACGGGCCGTGGCCGCCGGCATCAACCTGGTCGACACCGCCGATGCGTACGGCGACGGCGAGTCCGAGCAGATCCTCGCCCCCGTGCTGGCCCGCCACCGCGATCTCCTCGTCTCCACCAAGGTCGGTTGGGGCGGCGGTCACGAGCGGCCCCTCGCACGCGAGAGCGTCATCGCCGACGTCGAGGCCAGCCTGCGCCGCCTCGGCCGCGAGCGCATCGACATCTTGTCCCTGCACCGGCCCGACCGACGGACCCCGATCGAGGAGACGTTCGACGCCCTGCAGGAGCTCGTCGAGCGCGATCTCGTGCGCACCGTCGGGGTGTCGAACTGGACGGCGGGCGAGACCGCCTACGCCGTCGGGCGCCAACGGGGCCTCGGACAGGCCGAGCCGACGTCGGTGCAGGTGTACTGGTCGCTCGTGGGCCGCGAGGTCGAGCACGAGATCGTCCCGCTCTGCCAGCGCCTCGACCTCGGCGTGGTCGTGTGGAGCCCGCTCGCCGGCGGCTACCTCGCCGACCGCCGCGACGGCCGCCACGCCGAGACCGCCTTCCCCCCGATCAACCGCATCGCGGGGGCACGCGTGCTGGCCTCCCTGCGCTTCGTCGCCAAGGAGTCGGGCTCGACGCCGGCGGCGGTGGCGTTGGCCTGGTTGCTGCGCCGGCCCGAGGTCACCACCGTGCTCGTCGGGGCGTCGACCATGAAGCAGCTCGACGCCAACCTGGCCGCCTCCCGACTCGAGCTCGAGGACGACCTGGCCGCCGATCTCGACGACGTCAGCGCCATCCTCCCGATCTACCCGCGCTGGTGGGACCAGGCGATGGGTCTCGCCTGAGGGGGTCGCGTCAGCGACGACAGGTCGAGGCCCGGCTCTTGTCACCCACCAGCCCCTTGGCTGCACCCGGCGCCGAGTTGTCGCAGGCGACGACGTTCCCGCTGCCCGGGTACAGGCCGAACCCGAACCCGGGGACGTCGCCCTCGACGTGGTTGCGGCGGAAGGTGTTGCCGACGCCGTAGCCGGAGTACACCGAATGCACCTGGTAGCCGTCCTCGAACTCGCTGGGACGGGCGACGCCGTCGTCATCCCAGGTGGCGTCGGTCTCGGAGACGACGTTGTCCTCGATGATCCAGTTGTTGCCCTTGGCATCGACCGCGGAGTCGGCGCTGTTCATCCCCGACACGCCGGCCCGCCGGAACACGTTGCGACGCAGCACCCCGGAGTCGGTGCCCTCCTTCAGGTCAGCGCCCTCGGCGGTGATGTCCTCGAAGACGTTGTCCTCGATCAGCACCCGCTCGGTGTTGTCGCCGACAGTCCGGCCTTCCTCCTCATCGGTGCACTCGTACTTGGACCAGTTGGAGTTGGCGGAACCGACGTACACACCCTCTCCGTACTGGGCGCTCGTCCGACCGGTGTCGTGGATGTAGGAGTTCCTCAACACGCCGTCGCTCGAACACGTCCGGAAGTGGACCGCCTCGGCCCCGACGTCGTACACCTCGACCCCGTCGATGACGGTGCCGACGGAACCGTCGAGCACGATCCCCTTCGACCCGTGGGCGACGGTCAGCCCCTCGACCCGCCAGTGGTCGCCGGTGACGTGGAGCCCGTAGTCGCCCGACGCGTTCTTGGTCCGCAGCTTGGCGTTCCGCGTTCCCTTCAGCGTGATCGGCGCCTCCGCCGTTCCGGACGCTGACGCGACCAGCCGGGGCTTGAACGTGTACTCACCGTCGGCGACCCGGACGACCGATCCGGGAGCGGCTGTCGCCAGGGCGCTGCGGATCTCCGCCACCGTGTCGACCACGATCTCGGCCGTCGCGGCAGGCGGCGTCGCCGACGGGGTCGAGGGCGACGTCGGCGGGCGGGGCGCCGCCGGGCCGGTCGAACCGCTTCCCGACGCGGTGAACACCGCGTCGAACCGCTCTTCGCTGTCCCCGTCCTTGGTCCGGACCTTCACCTTGTGCTCGCCGGGGTCGACCGAGACCGAGAAGGTGAGAGGCGCCTGCGCATCGACGCCGATGTAGCGGCCGTCGATGAGCAGCTTGGCCGAGTCGGCGCCCGCCACGTCCACGACCAACACGAATGTGGTCGGCGTGCTCGACCCGTCGAGCGACGACAGGGCGACGCCGCCCGACGCCGCTGCCCCCGCGCCCCCGAGATGAGCGGACGAAAGAATCAAAACAGCAATAATCACAAGGCTTATCCGGCGCATGAGCGTCCCTCGACCGATCACGCGCCGCGCTTTAGCGAAAGGGCCGGAGTTCATCCATCAATAGCGCTTCTGCCACGTCAGCTGCCCCGTATCCGTAAAGCTGCACGTCAGCGGGACCTTCTTCGGTTCGGTGAAACCGACCGCGCCCTCCTCGGCACAGGGGCCGCCGTTCGTCACCTCGCCGGCGACCGGGACGCTCGGGCGCCACGGTGCGGGGCCCTCCGTGCCCGGGTCGATCGGCTGGCCCATGAAGAGCTGGTGGGCGCCCCACCAGTCGGCGACGATCGCCACCTGGGCCTCGCCCAGGGACAGCTTGCGGGAGCAGACCAGTCCCCGGAGGTGGCGCTCGACGTCGTCCTTCTGGATCGCTCCCGCCACGTCGTCATAGGGCTGGGGCCACAGGTTGGTGGCGTCGTTGCGTCCGCCGAGCGAGATGGGGACGAGATGGTCGAGCTGGTAGACGTCGCGGTCGCGGATCGAGATCCCATAGGCGGCGAACGCCTCGACCTTGTCGTTGAACCGCGGCTGGCGGACACCCTGGGTGTAGTGCTCGTTGCAGATCTGCGCGTCGGTGACGTCCTCGAACGCCGCCCCCTCGGTGAACTCGGGATCGGGCCGCACCACACCGTCCATCCCCGTGGTGAAGGAGGCCGGTGCGCTGGCGGTGCTCGCCACCGAGGTGTCGACGTCGGTCGCCGGGGGGATCGGATAGATGCTGGTCTCTGTCGGCCGCTGCGCACCGATCGACTCCGACGCCGCCTCCTGACCGCAACCCGACGCCACCAGGCACATCCCGACGACGGCCAACGCGCCGAGCGTCGTTGCCCGACGCGCCGACCGGACCGTGCTGCTCACGGGACGCAGTCCAGCGTGCTGCGGACCGGCGACCCGGCGGCAGTTCTGTTGTCGCAGCCGATCTGGTTGTCGGTGACCTCGGGGTCGTGCACATAGAAGTGCAGACCATCCCCCACGACGTCGACCGTGTTGCCCTCGAAGCGGTTGTCGGTCCCCCACCCGTCGAGGATCCGATGGGTCTGCATCCCCTCTTCGGGCGCGTCGCGCACCACGTTGCCCTGGATGAGCCAGCCGTTCCCCTTCACGTCGACCGGCGAATCCGCCGCCGACATGCCGGCGGCGTCGATCACGTTGCCGACGAGTCGTCCACCCGTCGTACCTTCCTTGATGTCGATCGCCTCGGACGTCGTCTGGCTGATCGTGTTGCCCTGGACGAGGTTGTCGTCGCTTCGATCCGGGCCGCCGCCGCTGTGCTCGGACCAGTTGCTCTGGGCGGAGCCCACGTAGATCCCCTCACCGAACTTGTCCCGCCGCAGACCGGTGCGCCGGATCACGTTGTCGACGACCGCGTTGTTCGTGCTCGCCGCCCGCAGATGGATGGCCTCGTCGCCGACGTCCTCGACGGTGAGGCCCTGGATGACGCTCCTCGTCACCCCGTCGGCCATCACCCCTTTCTGGGTGTTGCGCACGGTGAAGCCGACCAGCCGCCAGTCGGAGACGCCGTCGAGGTGCAGCGCGTACCCCTCCTTGACGCCACCGCCGTCGATCACGGCATCGGCCGGGCCGCACAGGAAGATGGGCTCGTCCTCGGTGCCCGAAGTGGTGGCCACGAACTTGCCCTCATAGGTGCCCGGAGCGAGCTGGATCACGGTGCCCGGCTGCGCTGCGGCCAGCGCCGACTCGAGGGCTTCGGCCGAGTCCACCCGCGTGGTCGCCTGAGGGCACTCGACCGGCACGGCCGGCACCGCGCCCCAGTCACTCGTCGACCCCGACGGCGCCGGATCGGTCGCCACCGTGTCCGGCGGCTCCTCCACCACCGGCACCGTCGGCCGGATCGTGACCTCGGTGGTCTCCGGGATCGTGTCGGTCGTCTGCAGGGTCTCGTCGCCGTCGTCGCGGACGACCACCACCAGCACGACGACCAGGACGGCGACGGCAACCCCGGCGAGCGCGCCGAGCGCGAACGGCAGAACCGGACGGGACTGGCCCACGGCGTCGGCCGGAGGGAGCTCCTCGTCAGGCATCAGCCGGCACGACCGCCCTGGTCTCGGTGAGGTCGATCACCTCCGGGAGGGGCACCGCCAGAGGGCCCGCGTGCGCCATCTGGTGAGCGTACGGGTGCTGGACGGGACGGGCACGGTGGCTCCGGAGCGCGGACACCACGATGAACACCACGATGAGCGCCCAGAGCAGGTTCATCGGCTGGAGCAGCTTCTTGAACCAGTAGTACCAGGGCGACGTGTCGCTCCAGCCGTCGAGGTTGTTCATCGCATTGGAGACCGATCCGTCCGACCGGTGAGCGTCGTAGCCGCTCGCTCCACTGCCGGCGAGCACGTTGTACGAGACCTCCGAACCGTCGGCGTCACCCACGACCGAGACACCGTGGGAGCGGGCGCCCTGGACCGTGTTGCTCTTCACGAGCACCGTGGAGTCCCGGAGGTACACGCCGGTCTCGGAACCGTCGACGATGTTGCCGGTCACCGTCGTCGCGGTGACGCCGTTGACGAGCGCGATGCCGTGGCGGCCGGAGTCGTTCACCGTGTTCCCGGTGAGGGAGATGCCGGTGGCGGGACCGTTCACCATGATCCCCATCTCGTGACCCTCGACCGTGGTGTTCTGCACCCCGACCTTGTGGCCACCCAGGAGCGACACGCCGTAGCGGCCGTTGTCGGTCGCCGTGCTGTGGTCGACCGAGTTGCTCCCGTAGCTGCGCAGCGATGCACCGACGGCCGAGGGGCCCTCGGCGAGGGCACGACCGTCGAGGCTGAAGCCGTCACCGGTGTTGTCCGCCGCGGTGGACTCCGTGATCGTGATCCCGGTGGTGGCGCGAGCCAGGGCGAAGCCGTCGCCGACATTGCGGCTCGCGGTGGTCCGTGCGATCACTCCGTTGGTGACGTAGCGGTGCAACACGACACCGCCGAACGAGTTGTCGTTGAACGACGAGTCGCTGACCTGGATGCCGTTGGCGCCCGACACGAACAGGCCGAAGGCGCTGTGGTCGACGTTCACGTGACGGAGCGCGCTCGACACGAAGTCGGTCGACGGCACGTCGAAGTCGAGGTCGGAGGTCTGCTCGCCCGTGCCGACCGGACCGGCCGGCTGCCAGGTGACCCCGTCGAGCACGGAGGGGCCGGCGGCGTCGGTGCTGTCGGTGCTCCCCCCGGACTCGATCGCCCCGGTGTTCGGTCGGTCGGGGCCGGTGAGGGCGAGCCCCCCGGTCCGGCCGCTCCAGAACCCCAGGTTCGAC
>DATDIY010000019.1:0-5621 GCA_036520815.1 Acidimicrobiales bacterium | reverse complement strand
CCCCGGTGGTCGCCGACGCTACCGACCCGTCGCTGCCCCGACCAGGCCGGGGGCGGGTCGCGGCCCGTCCTCCGACTGCCGGGGCTGATAGCCATGGCGGATGGTCCCCGCCGACGACGCCGGCGCCAACCCGCACTCCCGCGCCGCCTTCGTCGACGGCCCGGTCGTCGGTCTCGATTGCCGTGGGCCCGACGGCTCGTCCCGCTCGGGCGAGGGCGGTGAGCTGGACGTGCGGCCCGGTGATCAGGTCACCCTCTCGCTGGGCAGGCTCGCGCTGGGCAGCGGCACGGCCACTGCGACGATGACGGCGGTCGACATCGACGCCACGAGCTCACCCCTTCACGCCGGCCACCGCGCCACCAACGTGGCCCGGCTGCTCCAGAGCCTCGGCACGACCCCGGACCTGCGCGACGGCATCGTCGTCACCGACGCCCACCGCGCCGCCGCATCCTCGTTCGCCGCCCGCATCGACTTCGACCTCCCACCCGAGGAGTTCGCCAGCGCTCTCGCGGTGCAAGCGCTGGTCGAGGCTCTCGGCGTCGAGCTGCGGGGCGAGATGGCGACGCGCAACCACCTCCGGCGCAGCGCCCACGGCATCAAGAAGCTCGCTGACGTCGCGGTGGCGATGCGCGACGGCTCGTCGCTGTTCGCCGACCTGTTCCTGCCGATCGGGTTCGGTCCGGTGCCGGCGGTCGTGCGGCTGGGCCCCTACGGGCGTGCCTTCGGCTTCGGCCACCTCAACACGGAGAAGGCCCGGGAGCGTTCGGAGAAGCGCGAGACGGCCTGGTTCGGTGACCACTCCACCGGGGCGGGCGTCGCTGCCTACGGCGAGAACCTGGCGTCGGTCGACGCCTTCTCCTGGGTGCCCCGGGGCTACGCGGTCGTGCGGATCGACGAGCGGGGCACGGGCGGATCGGCCGGACCGCTGCAGCTGTTCTCCCGCCAGGAAGCGCTCGACTTCCACGACGCCATCGAGTGGGTTGGCGCGCAGGAGTGGTGCACCGGGGCGGTGGGCACCGCGGGCGCGTCGTACAGCGCCACCATCCAGTGGCACGTCGCCCGGCTGCGCCCTCCCAGCCTGCGGGCGATGATCCCGTGGGCCTGCGACGTGGATTCCTACCGCGAGCTCGCCTATCCGGGCGGCATCTTCCACGAGGGCTATCGCAACTGGTGGTGGCAGTCGGTCGAGCCGAACCTGACGCCGGGAGAGACTGCGCCCGACTTCCTGCAGTCGTTGCGCGACCACCCGTTCGAGGACGAGACCTTCTACGGACCCGACGGCGACGGGCCTCTCACCGCCGCCCTCGGGGAGATCGACCTGCCGTTCCTCACCGTCGTGAGCCAGAACGCGACGTTGCACGCCCGCGGGGGCTTCGAGGCGTTCCGCGCCAGTCCGGCGGCCGAGAAGCGCCTGCTCGTCGTCGACTCGCACTACTACCAGTTCTTCTACGAGTGGTGCCTCGACGACCTCGTGGCTTTCTTCGACCACTGGCTCAAGGGCGACGCTGCGGCCGACGCCGACCGGCCCCCCGTGCGGTACGCCCTCCTCACCGGGCACGGCGAGTTCGAGTGGCACGACGCGCCCACTTGGCCGCCGCCTGGCGCGCTCCCGATCGTGCTGCACCTCGACGCCACTACCGGAGTGGCGCGCCACCTGGCGCCGAGCGACGACGCGACCGTCTCGTACGCAGCCGACGACCAGGACCCGGTGACGTCAGGCGTCTCGTTCGTCACGCCTCCGTTCGAGGCCGACGTCCGCTTCGTCGGCGACATGGCGGCGAACCTCACGCTGTCGTCGACGTCCGACGACGCCGACGTCTTCGTGTCGATCGACGTGCTCGACGCCGACGGTGAGCCCATCTCGTTCCACGTCGGCGGCAACCCGCGCACGCCGATCACGTTCGGAGTCCTGAAGGCGTCGCACCGAGCCCTCGATCCCGAACGGTCACGTCCGGCGCGGCCCTGGCACCTCCACGGACCCGACGACGTCGAGCCGCTCGTACCGGGAGCGCCGACGCCATTGGCCGTCGAGCTCGCCGGCGCCGCGGTGCAGATCCGCCAGGGCCAGCGGCTGCGCATCGACGTCAAGCCGGTCGAAGGGCCGGGCGGCTTCGAGGACCCGGTGCGCGGGGCCGGCAACCTCGCCCGCGCCTACGACGAGCGCTACCACGCAGGAGCGACCAACACCGTGCACACCGGTCCGACCACGCCGAGCACGGTGATCCTCACCCGCGTGCCCGACACCGTGGAGGGGACGACCGACTGACGGTCGCTCGCGGCTGCGTCAGCAGACGGGGAGTGTCATGACACACATCGAAACCGACTACCTGGTCGTCGGCGCCGGCGCGGCCGGCCTGGCGTTCACCGATGCTCTCGTGGCGGCGTCGGAGTCCGACGTGGTGCTGATCGATCGCAGGGACAAGCCGGGTGGGCACTGGATCGATGCCTACGAGTTCGTCCGGTTGCACCAGCCCTCGGCGTACTACGGGGTGGGATCCCTGACGCTCGGCACCGATGCGATCGACCAGGACGGGCCGAACGCCGGCTTCTACGAGCGGGCCGCCGCCTCCGAGATCTGCACCTACTTCGAGCAGGCCCTGACCGGCCTCCTCGACACCGGCCGGGTCCGGTTCCTCGCGGGTAGCGACTACGTCGGCGGCGGCGAGGGCCGGCACACCTTCACCGACCTGGCGTCCGGTGAGGAGACGACGGTGAGGGTCCGGCGCCGGCTCGTGGACGCCTCCTTCCTGGAAACCTCGATTCCGGCGACCCACACCCCCAGCTTCGCGGTCGACGCGGGCGTGGCGTTCGTGGCCGTCAACGCACTGGCCGAGGTGCCCCAGGCGGACGGGTTCGTGATCATCGGCGGCGGCAAGACGGCCATGGACGCGTGCAGCTGGCTGCTCGACAACGGAGTTCCGGCCGACGCCGTCCGATGGATCCGACCACGCGAGGCGTGGCTGCTCGATCGGCGCTTCGCGCAGCCCCTCGACGGCCTGGCCGTCACCATGGAGGGCCAGGCCCGCCAACTCCAGGCGGCGGCCGAGGCGTCGTCGGTGTCCGAGCTGTTCGAGCGTCTCGAGGCCGGCGAGCAGCTGTGCCGCCTGGATCCGACCGTCGAGCCGACGATGTACCACTGCGCCACCATCAGCCAGGCCGAGATGGCGCAGCTCCGTACGATCACCGATGTCGTGCGCCTCGGGCACGTCTCGTCCCTCGGCGTCGACCGCATCCATCTCGCCGGAGGTTCGATCCCCACGAGCCCCGGCATGGTGCACGTCGACTGCTCGGCTTACGGGCTGAGGCGCTCCCTACCCCGGACGATCTTCGAACCGGATCGGATCACCCCGCAGGCGGTGCGGTCGTGCCAGCCCACGTTCAACGCCGGCCTCATCGGCCACGTCGAGGCCAGCTACGCCGACGACGACGTCAAGAACCGGCTGTGTCCGCCCAACCGATACCCGAGCACCGCGGTCGACTGGCTGCCCAACACCGCCACCAGCCAGCGTGTCCAGAACCTCTGGGGCGAGGATCCGGAGCTGACGGCCTGGATGGAGGGCTCTCGGCTCAACACCGCTCGCGGCCTGCGGAGCCGGCTCGATGATCCGGTCATGGTCGACGCCGTGACGCGGATGATCAACCATGCAGAGGGCGCCGTCACCAACTTGAACCGGCTGATGGCGGACATGCCACCGGCCTGATCGAAGGGGCGAGTACGTCTGGGCTCTGCCGACTGGTTCCGCGGTGCGATAGACACGGACGTCGGTTGAGCGAGTGGGGGGTCGGATGACGGCAGACCAGGAGTTCGCAGATCGGTACGGACCGTGGGCGGTGATCGTCGGGGCGTCGAACGGCGTGGGTGAGGCCTACGCACGACTCGTGGCCGAGCTCGGCATCAACGTCGTTCTCCTCGCCCGCCGCCAGAACCTGCTCGACGAGGTGGCCGGAGCGATCATCGCCGACTTCGGGGTGGAGACCCGGGTGCTGTCCGTCGACCTCACGAGTTCGACCGCGGCCGATGACATCCTCGGTGTCACGGCCGACCTCGACGTCGGGACGCTGATGTACTGCGCGGGCGCGGAGTCCGAGGTCAGGGCCTTCTTCTCGATCTCGCTCGACCACGCGCGGGGTCTGGTCCATCGCAACTGCGTGGTGCCGCTGGAGCTGTGCCACCACTTCGGGCCGCGGATGGCGGAGCGCCGGAGTGGTGCCATCGTGCTGGTGAGCTCCGCCGCCGGGCTGCACGGCATGGCCAACATGGTCACCTACGCCGGCACCAAGGCCTTCGACATCGTTTTCGCCGAGGCCCTCTGGGCCGAGCTCCACGGCCGGGGGGTCGACGTGCTCTGCCCTGTCCTCGGAGCGACCGACACCCCGGCCTACCGCGAGGTCCTGGCGGAGGCGGGGGTCCTCTCGGGCCCTGAGGACACCGCGCCGATCCCCGGCGCGGTGAGCTCGGAGGAGACCGCCGCGGAGATCATCGCCAACCTCGGCAACGGGCCGGTGTGGCCGGTGAGCCAGGTGCTCCGCGATCGCCTCGACCAACTCGGCCGGTTGGACCGCAACGAGGCCGCGCGGGTGCTGCTCTCCGCGGTCAGCAGCACCCCTGACGAGCCCTGACGGTCGTAGCCTCGGGCGATGGGCGAGCGCGTCGTCACCGCAGCGGACGGGTCGGGGTTGTTCGTGCGGTCGTTCGGCGAACTGACCGAGCGCCCGGCCGTGGTGTGCATCGCCGGACTGACCCGCAACAGCCGCGACTTCGAGGCGGTCGCGCCTGACCTCGCCGTCGACCGGATGGTGCTGACGCTCGACCTTCGAGGGCGGGGCCGTTCGGATGCCGACCCGACGGCCCGCTCCTACACCGTCGCCACCTACGCCGACGATGTCGTCGGGGTGCTCGACGCGTTCGGGCTCGATCGGGTCGTGGTGATCGGCACCTCGCTCGGTGGCCTCACGGCCATGTGGCTCGGTTCCGGGCACCCCGAGCGCGTGGCCGGGATCGTGCTCAACGACATCGGGCCGGAGCTCCAGCCCGAGGGCGTGGCGCGGGTGGCGAGCTACGCCGGGAAACTCGCCCCGATCAGCACCTGGGAGGAGGCGGTGGCCCAGTCCCGGTTCGTGAGCGAGGAGGCCCTGCCGGGCCTGAGCGACGACGAGTGGCTCACCATCGCTCGCCAGCGCTACCGGGAGGCCGCGGACGGGACGGTGGTTATCGACCACGACGCCGGCATCACCAGCGGACCGGCGCCCACCGAGGACCCGTGGTGGATCTTCGACCGCCTCGCCGGCATACCCATCCTGGTCCTTCGGGGCGCCACGACCGACCTCCTCGCCCCGTCGACCGTGGAGACGATGAAGGCGTTGCACCCCGGTCTGGTCGCGGTGGAGGTTCCCGACCGAGGCCACGCCCCGACGCTCGAGGAGCCCGTGGCCCGGCAGGCGCTCGCCGACTTCCTCGCGTCGCTCAGCTGAGCGAGGCGGTTCGGGGGCTGGCTCCGGGCGCGACGGGCAGGATGATGGGGTGATGGGCTCCCGGAGTGAGCGGTGCCGCCAGCTCGTCGATCAGGTGGTTCGAGCGGGATCAACCGGCGGGCTCGACGCGTCAGGAGTGGCGGCCGACT
>DATDIY010000018.1:0-17303 GCA_036520815.1 Acidimicrobiales bacterium | reverse complement strand
CATCGAAGCGGTTGATTCTCGTGCCATGACCATCACACGCGCTCCGGCCTCGTCGACCGACGCCATGGCTCTGCTCACCGGCACCGGCGCCGGTGACCTGATCCGCACCGTCCTGCGACCTCACGGCGCCGACGCGGCGCGGTGGCGGGTGACCGAGGTCGCCAGCCAGCGGCGGGGGATCCGGGTCCGCTATGACGTGGAGGTGGTGTGGCCCGACGGGCGTCGCAGCCACGAGATGCTCGCGGCGGCGACCGGCACCATCCCCGAGGGTGCGGCCGTGCTCGAGGACGGGCCCGATCGGATCGCCGTCTGGGGCCACCCCTTCGACCCTGAGCTGCCTGCGCTCCCGGCGGCGTCGAGCCCCGAAGCAGTCGCCTGCCTTCTCGAGGAGCTGGGGATCTCCAAGGGCCCGGTCGAGCTGCGCCACCGTGCCTATCGCCCGACCAGGCGAGCCGTCATCGAGGCCATCGGTCCCCGGGGTCGCCTCTTCCTCAAGGTCGTTCGCCCCGATCGGGTCGAGTCGATTCACCGGATCCACCGAGTCCTCGTGGAACACGACGTTCCGGTTGCGCCGAGCCTCGGTTGGACCCCTGACGGACTGCTCGTCGTTCAGGCGCTCCCCGGGTCGACCATGCGAGAGCACCTCCTCGGGGATCGGCCGGGCCTGCCGACCGGTCAGACGGTGGTGGAGCTGCTCGGACGGTTCCCCGACGAACTGCTGCAGCTCCCCGCCGCGCCGACGTGGCTCGACCGGGTCGGTCACTACGCGGGGGTGACGGCTCGCGCCCTCCCAGACCAACGTGGACGGTTGGAGAGCCTCGTCGCCGAGATCACCGACCAGGCCCAGGTGGGGCCGATGGTGCCGGTGCACGGCGACCTCTACGACAGCCAACTCCTCGTCGGGGCCGGGCGCATCACCGGCCTCCTCGACGTGGACACCATGCGACCGGGGGATCGGACCGAGGACCTGGCCTGCCTGCTCGGCCACCTCTCGGTGCTCGCCGCCCTCCACCCGCACCGGGGCGCCGCGATCCGAGCCCTCGGCGCTCGTTACCTCGAGCACTTCGACGGGGTGGTGCCGCCGGCGGACCTCCGGTGGCGAACCGCGGCGGTGGTGGTCTCCCTCACGACCGGCCCCCATCGCGTGCAGCAGGCGAACTGGGAGAGGGCCACCCGCTCGCTCGTGGAGCTCGCTCGTCGCTGGGCTCAGAGCGCGGCTCGCACCTGAGGAGAACCTTCTCATGCCTGCCTCACGACCAGCTCATCGCCGACCTCGATCCTGAGAACTGTCCGAGACGGACGACACGACGACCAAGGAGACGAACCCATGCCCGTGACCCGACCCTGGAAGATCGCCGGAGCTGCCACCATCGCCCTCGGGGCGATGACGGGAGTTGCCATGGCGTCCGGCGGCATCGAGCTGCAGGACCGCAGCGAGCCCATCGAGCTCACCACCGCCGCCGACGAACAGCCGGTGGTGCCGGACCCCGATCTGAGCCCCGAGTCCGCTGACAGCCCGGCGGAATCGCCGTTCGACTCCCCGGAGTCAGCGTCGGACAGCCCGGGCGATCCTGGTTGGGTCGATCCGAGCCCGGAGTCGGCCGACAGCGCGGGTGACTCGCCGTTCGACTCCCCGGAGTCCGCGTCGGACAGCCCGGACGACGCCGGTTGGGCCCCCCCGCCTGCCGCCTTCGCCTCGGCCGCTGACAGCCCGGCTCCGATGGCCCCGGCCCCCGCGACGTCTGGTGGCTGGTCGAGCCCGGCCAGCCCCGACTTCCCGTCAGCGGCATCGCCGATGTCGGCGGCGTCGCCGGCTTCGGCGGGGTCGGCGGACTCGCCCGACTGACGCAGACGAGACGCTGAACCTGCTCGTCAGGGTGTGGAGCGGGAGAAGCTGAACGGCTCGGTGCCGACCTCGGTCATGAGGTCGAAGAGCGTGTCGAGGGGTAGTCCGATCACATTGGTCGGGCTGCCCTCGATGCGCGCCACGAACAATGCCGCCGACCCCTGCATGCCGTAGCCGCCGGCCTTGTCGAAGGGTTCGCCAGTCTCGACGTACCAGTCGATCCAGGTGTCGGGCAGCTCGGCGAAGGTGACCGCGGTCGTGACCACCTGCGACCGGATCTCCGGTGTCGGCTCGGTCGCTCGGTGGACGCACACGCCGGTGTGGACGTGGTGGGTCCGGCCCGAGAGCCGTCGGAGCATGACCAGTGCGGCGTCGGCATCGGTCGGCTTGCCCAGCAGCTCTCCGTCGAGGTCCACGGTGGTGTCGGCCGCGATCACCACGTCATCGGGTCGTGCGACCTGGGCCGCCTTGGCTCGGGCGAGCCGGCCGACGTACATCGGCCCCGGCTCGAAGTCGGGGTGGGACTCGTCGAGGTCGGCGGGACGGATCTCGAACTGCAGACCGAGACCGGCGAGCAGCTCGAAGCGGCGGGGGGAGCCCGACGCCAGCACCAGACGTTCGGTCATGTCTGCCTTCCTGTTCGGAGTGTCATCCTCCGCTCACCGCGGCGTCGGCCATTGCGTCGGGCGGAGCCATCGCCTCTGCGTCGAGCCAGCCATCGGGCACGACGACGGCGTGGGGGCCGGTCTGGGTTCCCCGGGGCTGACGGACGTTCTCGGGCGTGATCTCGAGAGTCGGGTCGAGGGCGGCGAGGGCGTCGTCGAGCTCGGTCAGTGTCGACACGGAGGTGAGTCGCTTTCGAGCGGCCGGTCCCACGGCGAACCCCGTGAGGTACCAGGCGAGGTGCTTGCGCATCATCCGGATCCCGCGGTTCTCGTCGACGGCGTCGACGAGCAGCCGGGCGTGGTCGGCGGCGATGGCCGCCACCTCGCCGAGGGGAGGCTCGGGCCGTACCGGGCGCCCGGCGAAGGCGTCGGCGAGCTGACCGAAGAACCACGGTCGGCCCAGGCAGGCCCGGCCGACCACGACGCCGGCGCAGCCGGTGCGCTCGACCATGTCGAGGGCGTCGGCCGCGGTCCAGATGTCGCCGTTGCCGAGCACAGGGGTGTCGGGGACGGCCTCGACCAGCTCGGCGATCGCGCTCCACCGGGCCCGACCCGAGTAGCGCTGCTCGGCCGTTCGGGCGTGGAGGGCCACGGCGGCGGCTCCGGTGTCGGCCGCCAGACGGCCCGCCTCGACGAACGTGACCCGATCGTCGTCGAGCCCGATGCGCATCTTCACCGTGACCGGCACCTCGCCGGCGCCGTCCACGGCAGCCCGAACGACCGCGGCGAACAGACGAGGGCGGGCGGGGAGGGCGGCACCGCCACCGTGGCGGGTGACCTTCGGTGCCGGGCACCCGAAGTTGAGGTCGAGGTGGTCGACGTGGTCCTCGCCGACGAGGCGGCGCACGGCCTCTCCCACCACGGCGGGATCGGTTCCGTACAGCTGCAGCGAGCGTGGCGACTCGTCGGGGGCGAAGGCGGCCAGCTGCCAGCTCTTCTCGCCGCCCTCGATCAGCCCCCGGGCATTGACCATCTCGCTCACGTAGAGCCCGGCGCCGTAGCGGCGGCAGAGCTGACGGAAGGCGGTGTTGGTGACGCCGGCCATGGGCGCCAGGACGACCGGGGGGTCGACGACGATGCTGTGGCCGAGGCGCAGCGGCGCGATCGTCGGGATGGTGCCGGGTGCGGTCATCGGGCGGTCACGCTATCGGGGGTGGTGGGTCGGTCCGGCGCTCACACCCGGTACGCCGAGCGCCTTCCCGGCGGCCGATAGGGTCGGCGCCATGACTGCTCGGGTGCTCGACGGGGAACTGGTCGCCGCCTCCATCAAGGCTGATCTGGCTGATCGGGTGGGGGCGCTGGCGGCCAAGGGGGTGACCGCGGGACTGGGCACGGTTCTCGTCGGCGACGACGGCCCTTCGGCCAACTACGTGGCCATGAAGCACCGCGACTGTGAGGCCCTCGGGATCACCTCCCGTCACGCCCAACTGCCGGCCGACGCCACCCAGCAGCAGGTCCTCGACGTGGTCGGCGAGTTCAACGACGACCCGACCGTCGACGCCTATCTGATGCAGTACCCGTTCCCGGGCCACCTCGACTTCGAAGCCGCCCTCCTCGCCGTCGACCCCGACAAGGACGTCGACGGCCTGCACCCGGTCAACCTGGGCAAGCTCGTGCAGGGCGTCGACGGGCCGATCCCGTGCACCCCGGCGGGGATCCAGGCGCTCCTGCAGCACTACGGGGTGGAGATCGCCGGTCGCCACGTCGTGATCGTCGGGCGAGGGGTCACCATCGGTCGTCCCCTCGCCAACCTGCTCACCCTCAAACGGCCCAACGCCAACGCCGCCGTCACGGTGGTGCACACCGGTGTCGCCGACCTCGGCGCCTACACCCGGGAGGCCGACATCCTGGTGGCCGCCGCCGGCGCGCCAGGTCTCATCACGCCCGACATGGTGAAGCCGGGGGCCGCCGTGGTCGCCGCCGGGGTCTCGTTCGAGGGCCGCAAGCTGCTGTCTGACGTGGCCGACGACGTGGCCGAGGTGGCGGGATGGCTGTCGCCGCGCATCGGCGGCGTCGGGCCCATGACCCGGGCGATGCTGCTGGTGAACACGGTCGAAGCGGCCGAACGCCGCGCCCTCGGCCTCTGACCGTCTTGCGCGGCTACGAGCCGGCGGCGAACACGTCCATCGCCCGCTGCACGACCCGCTCGTCGGGCGGCCGCGACACCTCGGGATCCTTGTGGTCGTAGTCGAGACGGTGCACGAGGTGGCGGATCGACTCGAGCCGCGCCCGCTTCTTCTCGTTGGAGTTCACGACCGTCCACGGCGCGATGTCGGAGTCGGCCTGGATCAACATCGCGTCACGGGCCGTCGAGTACTCCTGCCATCGGGCCTGGGAGTGCTTGTCCATGGCGGAGAACTTCCACTGGCGTAGCGGGTCCTGCTGGCGGTCCTCGAAGCGCTTCTGCTGGTTCTCCCGGGAGACGGTGAACCACAGCTTGAACAGCGAGATCCCCGACTCGACCAGGCTCTGCTCGAAGCCGGGGACCTGCCGGAAGAACTCGCCGTACTCCTTGGGAGTGCAGAAGCCCATGACCTTCTCGACGCCGGCCCGGTTGTACCAGGACCGGTCGAAGAAGACCATCTCCCCGGTGGTGGGCAGGTTCTGGGTGTAGCGCTGGAAGTACCACTGCCCCCGCTCGGTGTCGGTGGGCTTCGGCAGGGCGACGATGCGGGCACTGCGGGGGTTGAGGTGCTCGGTGAAGCGCCGGATGGCCCCGCCCTTGCCGGCAGCGTCGCGGCCCTCGAAGATCACGACGACCTTGGCCCCGCTGTCGACGACGTGGCGCTGCAGCTTCAGGAGCTCGATCTGGAGGAGACGAAGCTCGCGCAGGTACTCCTTGGTCGAAAGCTTCTCGGAGTACGGCGCTTCCCGCTCCATCTCGGTGATCGACGTCGGGGGTTCGACCTTCGCCTCGTCTGCCATCGCCACCTCTCTTCCTGACGGCCGGTCCTCCGCACGGTGCCGGCCACTCTTGCAGTTCAGGACGGTCGGGGTGCGGCCGATCACGGAATGGTGATGACATCCGCTCCAGTACCCTCTCCGCGATGACGCGGATCGCCGAGCTCCTCGCCGCCGGGCCGACGTGCTCGTTCGAGTTCTTCCCCCCGAAGACCGACGACGCGGCCCGCACGCTGGAGAAGACGATCTCCGAGCTCGAGGCGCTGCATCCGTCGTTCGTGTCGGTGACCTACGGGGCTGGAGGCTCGACCCGCGAGCGCACCCGGGACATCGTCGTGCACATCGAGAAGGACACCGGCATCACCGCCATGGCTCACCTCACGTGCGTGGGTCACACCACGGCGCAGCTCACGAGCCTGCTCGACGACTACCGCGCCGCGGGTATCACCAACCTGCTGGCCCTGGCCGGCGACCCGCCGGCCGACGCGCCCGACGAGTTCGACCGCGTCGACTTCCGATATGCCAACGAGCTGGTGGAGCTGATCCGGGCCAACGACGGCTTCTCGGTGGGGGTGGCCGCCCACCCGGAGGGCCATCCGCGCTCGTCGGACCTGGTCTCGGACCGCCGGCACCTGGCCGCCAAGCTCGAGGTCGCCGACTTCGGCATCACCCAGTTCTTCTTCGAGCCCGAGCCGTACCTGACCATGGTCGACGACCTGGCCGCGCTGGGCTGCACCAAGCCGGTCATCCCCGGGATCATGCCGGTCACCAACGCCGGCCAGGTCAGCCGATTCGCCCAGTTGGCCGGGGCGGAGTTCCCGCCCCATCTGGCAGCCCGGTTCGAGGCGGTGGCCGATGACGCCGATGGGGTGCGGGCGCTCGGTGTCGAGTTGGCCACCGAACTCTGCCAGCGCCTCCTCGACGAGGGGGTGCCGGGACTGCACTTCTACACGTTGAACCGCTCCACGGCGACGCGCGAGATCGCCGCCAACCTCGGGCTCGGCGACCGGCGGGACTAGGCGGCCGGCACCAGCGTCAGCTGGGTCGCGCCGGTGGAGTCGCTCAACGTCACCGGCTGGCCGTTGCGCGACCACGTGGTCACCGCCGCGAGGGCGGTGAGGAACTGCTGCTCGGCGGTCGTGGCGTCCTCGTCGCAGGCCATCATCGTGGTGGCCACGTTCCCCTGGATGGTCAGCGCGGTGCCGTCCTGCTCGTAGGTGCCGCTGAACCGGTTGCAGCCGGCGTTCCCGCTCACCGTGCCGTCCTCGGCGAAGTCGATGGTGATCGTCTCGGTGGCGGCGCTGCTCACCACTGCGTCGGCGCCGTTGTTCACGCCGGTCACCTTGTAGGAGCCGACGATGCCGTCCGGGCCCCGGGTGAACCTGAAGGCCACCCCTTCGCCGGTCAGCTCGAGGGTCTCGTCGCTCACGTTGGCGGCGGTGACCTTCGGGAAGCCGGTGGTGATCGCAGTCTCCTGGGCCTGCAGAGCGGTGTCCTCGCAGGCGCGCATGGTCATGGGACCGAGCTCGAGGGTGAGCGCGCCGTCGTCGTCGGTCCAGGTCCCCGACATGCCGTTGCACGGGGTGGAGCCGCTGAAGGCGCCGTCGGCGGCAAAGCTGATCGTGGCCGCCGGCTGCTGGGCGGTGGCCTCGTCGCCGTCGACGGTGAAGCTCTCGAGGATCCAGTTCCCCTCCACCTCCCCTGCAGTGGCGGCCGAGCCAGAGCTGTCGTCGCTCCCGCAGGCGCCAACCACCATGGCGGTCGCCACGGCCGCAATGACGAGCCCGAGGAGACGCAGGGTGGTGCGGGTCGTTCGCATGGGTGGAGACCGTACGCCGCGCCGCCGGTTCGGTCCGGAATCCCCGGGGGGTGAGCGCGGCCCGCCGATACCCTCACGCCCGGGTGCGTCACTGCCGTCGGCCGTGACCGGCCGAGGGAGCGACGACAGCGTGGTGGCGCAGGACCGACAGCGACCGATGGAGGGCGTCACCCGGAAAGGTGTCCGGCTGCTCGTTCGGTACGTACGGGCCGATCCCCGCCCGTTCCTCGTGTCCATCGTCGGCGCCACCGTCTACGCCGCGGCGGCCGTCAGCCTCACGATCGCCCTCGGGTGGATCACCGACGAGGTGATCGTGCCGTCCTTCGAGTCGGGCCGGGTGTCGGGGCGCACCGTTCTCGGCGCCGGTGGCCTCCTGCTCGGTGTGGGCCTGCTGCGGGCCGGCACGGTGGCACTGCGGCGCTTCTACGCCGCCACGCTGGCCTTCCGCACCGCGGCGGCGTGGCGGAGGCGCCTGACCGAGACCTACCTCGAGGTGCCCCTCGACTACCACCGCCGCACACCGACGGGGCAGCTGTTGGCTCACGCCGACAACGACATCCTCGCTGCCACCGAGGTCCTCAATCCCCTTCCGTTCAGCATCGGGGTGCTCACGCTGGTGGTCTTCGCGGTGATCAGCCTGGCCACCGTCGACTGGTTGCTGATGGTCGTCGCGTTGCTGCTGTTCCCGGCCCTGGCGCTTGTCAACCGGGCCTACACCAGCCGTATCGCGGGGCCGCTGGCCCAGATCCAGCACGAGGTCGGCAACGTCAGCCGGGTCGCCCACGAGAGCTTCGACGGGGCGTTGGTGGTCAAGACGCTCGGCCGGGCGCCCCAGGAGGTCGAGCGCCTCGATGCCGCTGCCGCCGGCCTGCAGGACGCGCGCGTCGGCGTCGGTCGGATCAGAGGCGCCTTCGAGCCGCTCATCGATGTGATCCCGAACACGGGGATCATCGTGTTGCTCCTGATCGGCTCCTGGCAGGTGTCGGTTGGTCGGCTCGGCACCGGGGAGGTCGTGCAGGCGGCGGCGCTGTTCAGCCTCCTCGCCTTCCCGATGCGGATCTTCGGCTTCTTCCTCCAGGAGCTTCCCCGCAGCGTCGTCGCCGCTGCTCGCCTCGACGAGGTTGTCGCCAACGAACGCGAGGCCCCTCCCGGCCAGGCCACGGTCGATCTGCCCTCCGGTCCGTTGGCGATCGAGCTCCGCCACGTCACTCACCGTCACGGGGACGACCCGCCGGTGCTCGACGACCTCGACCTGGAGGTCCCGGCGGGTTCCGTCGTGGCCCTCGTCGGCGCGACAGGGGCCGGGAAGTCGTCGTTGTGCGAGCTGCTGCCGCGCCTGGTGGATCCGGAGACCGGTTCGGTGCGGATCGGCGGCGTCGACGTCCGCGAGCTCGACCCCGAGGTCGTGCGCCAGGCGGTCGCCCTCGTGTTCCAGGAGTCGTTCCTCTTCGCCGACAGCATCCGGGAGAACGTCACCCTCGGCGATCCCGTCGATCCGGCCGCGCTGGAGACGGCCGCCGGCATCGCCCATGCGCAGTCGTTCGTCGAGGCGCTCCCCGAGGGCTGGGACACCGTGGTGGGTGAGCGGGGGGTCACCCTGTCGGGGGGACAGCGCCAGCGCCTCGCCCTGACCCGCGCGCTGCTGCGCCGCCCCCGAGTCCTGGTGCTCGATGACGCCACCAGCGCCGTCGACCCCGTGGTCGAGGCGGGGATCCTCTCCGACCTGCGCGCCGCGCTCTCGACCACCACGCTGGTGGTGGCCCATCGGATCTCGACGATCGAGCTCGCCGACCGGGTGGCGTTCCTCGCCGACGGTCGGATCGTCAATCAGGGCGCCCACTCCGAGCTGCTCGATCGGGATCCCGCATACCGCAGGCTCGTGCGCGCCTACGCGGAGGCGGGGGAGCGATGAGCGAGCCCACGGCCGATGGTCACGACGAGCTGGTCCTGCTCGAGCGAGGCGCCTCGTTCGACGAACCGATGCCGGTGGGGGCTGCCACGGAGGTCGCCGGGTCCGACGAGCTGAGCGAGGGCCACCGAGCCCTCGCGGTGCTGCGCCGCGGTCTGGCCGACAGCCCCGAGCTGCGGAGGGGCCTGCGCCTCACCGTCCTGTTCGCTCTGCTGGGTGCCGTCGGACGCCTCACCGTCCCCGTCCTCGTCCAGCAGGTCATCGACAAGGGTCTGCTCGCCGACGAGGGCTTCCAGGCCGGCTTCACCCTCACCGCGTGCGGGGTGGCGTTCGTCATCGTGCTCGTGGTCGCCGTGCTGTCGCGCACCACCTACGTCCGGCTGGTGATCGCGGCCGAAGACATGTTGCGCAGCCTCCGGGTGCGGGCCTTCGCCCATGTCCACCGCATGCCCATCGCCGACCACGAGGCCACCCGGCGGGGCCGGCTCACGGCCCTGGTCACCAGCGACATCGAGACGATCTCCCGGTTCGCCCAGTGGGCGGGGGTGGCGTGGATCGTCGACACCGTGATGATCGCCGGCACCCTGGCGGTGATGGCGGTGTACGCCTGGCAGCTGGCGCTGCTCACGGTGGTGCTGGCCTTCCCGGTGCTGCCGTTGTTCCGGGCCATGCAACGCCGCCAGCTGCAGGCCTACGCGACCGTGCGGGCCCGGGTCGGCGACTCGTTGGCCGAGGTCTCCGAAGCGGTCCAGGGTGCCGCGCCGATCCGGGCCTACGGCATGCAGCGGCGGGCCGGCCGCCGCCTCGACGACGCCATCGACCAGCAGCTCCGTGCCGAGCTGGGCGCCGCTCGGTGGTTCGCGTTCATGTTCCCGCTGGGTGACGCCTTCGGTGGGCTCGCCCTCGCCGGCGTCGCCATGGTTGGCGTGTGGTGGGGGCCCGGTTGGGGTCTCGACGCGGGCGGACTCATCGCCTGCTTGTTCCTCGTGCAGCTGATACTCGGTCCCGTCGGCGAACTGGGCGAGATCCTCGACCAGACCCAGACCGCGATCGCCGGCTGGGCCCGTGTGCTCGATCTGCTCGACTCGCCGATCACCCTCGTCGACCCCGAACCGGGCGTCGCCCTCCCCGCCGGTCCACTCGCCGTCACCGCCCGTCATGTGGGTTTCACGTACCGCACGGGCGGGCCGGTCCTGGTCGACGTCGACGTGGAGATCCCGCCGGGGGCATCGGTGGCCGTCGTCGGCGAGACGGGGTCCGGGAAGACCACCTTCGCCAAGCTGTTGGTGCGCCTCGACGACCCCACCGAGGGGGCGGTGAGCGTCGGCGGTGTCCCGCTCCCGGCGGTCGGGGCCGGCTCGCGGGTGGAGCGGGTCCGGATGGTGCCCCAGGACGGGTTCGTGTTCGACGCCACCCTCGCCCAGAACATCGCCATGGGCCGGTCAGGCGCATCGGCGGCTGACGTGGAGCGGTCGATCGACGAGCTCGGGCTGGGGGAGTGGGTGGCCGGGCTGCCCCACGGCCTCGAGACGCAGGTGGGCGAGCGGGGGGAAGGGCTCAGTGTCGGTGAGCGCCAGCTCGTGGCGCTGTGCCGGGCTCAGCTGGCCGACCCCGGTCTGCTCGTCCTCGACGAGGCGACGAGTGCCGTGGATCCGCGGACCGAGCGCACCCTCACCACGGCCCTGCACCGCCTGGCCGAGGGACGTACGACGGTCAGCGTCGCCCATCGGCTCTCCACCGCCGAGCAGGCCGACCTGGTTCTCGTGTTCGACGCCGGTCGCCTGGTCGAGCGCGGTACCCACGACGAGCTGGTGGCCACCGGGGGGCGTTATGCCGAGCTCTACCGGACGTGGCTCGGCAACACCGGCCAGGCCGCGGGCGGGTCCGGCGCATTTTCCGGGACTGACGCCCCCTGACTAGGGTCGACGCCGGCCCGAGCCCACTTTTTCGTTCCGCTGGAGGACCCCGTGAAGACCCCCGTTCGCGTTGCCGTCACCGGTGCCGCCGGCCAGATCGGCTACAGCCTGCTGTTCCGCATCGCCAGTGGTCAGCTGCTGGGCGACGATCAGCCGGTCATCCTCCACCTCCTCGACATCACCCCCGCGCTCGACGCGCTGAAGGGTGTGGCCATGGAGCTCGAGGACTGCGCCTTCCCGCTACTCGACGGTGTCGTGCAGAGCGACGATCCCAACGTGGCGTTCGCCGGCGTGAACTACGCGCTGCTCGTCGGTGCCCGTCCCCGCTCGAAGGGCATGGAGCGCAAGGATCTCCTCGAGGCGAACGGTGCCATCTTCACCGTGCAGGGCAAGGCTCTCTCCGACAACGCGGCGAGCGACGTGAAGATCCTGGTCGTCGGCAACCCGGCCAACACCAATGCCCTCATCGCCATGAACAACGCGCCGAACATCCCGAACGAGCGCTTCACGGCCATGACCCGCCTCGATCACAACCGGGCGTTGGCGCAGCTGGCGAGCAAGACCGGCGCCTCGGTCAACGACATCGCCAAGATGACGATCTGGGGCAACCACTCCGCCACCCAGTACCCGAACCTCTTCCATGCCGAGGTGAAGGGCCAGAACGCGGCCGAGCTGGTGAACGACCAGGCCTGGCTGGAGGGCGAGTTCATCCCCACGGTCCAGCAGCGTGGCGCCGCCATCATCGAGGCGAGGGGCCTGTCGAGTGCGGCATCGGCGGCCAACGCCGCCATCGACCACATGCGCGACTGGGCGCTCGGCACCCCCGACGGTGACTGGGTGTCGATGGCGATCCCGTCCGACGGCAGCTACGGCGTGCCCGAGGGCCTGATCTCGTCGTTCCCCGTCACCACCTCCGGTGGCGAGTACCACGTCGTGCAGGGCCTCGAGCTCGACGACTTCTCCCGAGGTCGCATCGACGCCTCGGTGGCCGAGCTGGCCGAGGAGCGCGACGCCGTCGCCGAGCTCGGTCTCATCTGATCCCGATCTGCTGGGTCCCAGAACGCGGAACCCCACCCACCAATCGCGGGCAGTTTCGCATCGTGGTGCGGTTCCGCGTCGCGGGTGCAGTTGCGGCGTCGGCTACTTGAGGAACTTCGAGGTGGTGTTGTCCGCCAGCACCTTCCCGCCGGTCTGGCAGGTCGGGCAGTAGTTCACGGTGTAGTGGGAGTACTCGACGGCGCGGACGGTGTCACCGCAGACCGGGCACGCCTCGCCGGTGCGGTGGTACACCGATCCGGGTCGCTCGGCCGACGAGCTCATGGCGTCACGCTCGCGCTCCACGGCGAGCGCATCGGCTATGCACCCGTGGACGGCGGCGAGGAGTCGATCGACCTCGTCGTCGGTGAACTTCGACGTGGAGGCGAAGGGAGAGACCTTCGCTCGGTGGCACACCTCGTTGGCCAGTCGGCGCCCGATGCCGGCGATCGCACGCTGGTCCCGGAGCATGCCGTGGACCCGCCGGCTCTTGGCCGACAGGGCGGCGAGGAGCTGGGCCCGGTCGAGGGTGAGGGCGTCGGGCCCGAGCCCCTCGAGCGGTGCCTGGGCGGTGGGGTCGCCGGCAACCACCCAGACGCCCGCCCGCTTCTCCTTGGCCATCTCGGTGAGCAGCAGGGCCGAACCGTCGGTGAAGGTCCAGCGGGCCAGCCCGCCTCGGGGCTTGGCCGCCTGCTTCTCGTCCGGGGTCAGGCGGCCGCCTTGCATCAGGTGCACGATGAATCGGTCGTCGCCGAAGCGGAGCATCAGGTACTTGCCCACTCGATCGACAGCGTCGAGGGGCCGGCCGACCAGAGTCTCGGGTACGGGGACGACGGTCTTCAGGGCGGTGAAGGTGAGCGGGCGGAAGCCGCTCAGCTCGCGCCCGCCGAACTCCGTCGTGAGGCGCTCGGCGTGAGCCTGCAGCTCCGGGAGCTCGGGCATCGGGTCACGCCACCCCGGAGCGCAGCGGACCCAGGAGGTCGGTGAGCGAGCCGAGCAGCTGTTGATGACGCAGCAAGGCACCGACGTCGCCTCCCACCCGTAGGCGGCCGGCCATGAACGCCGACTGCGCGCTCGTGGTGCCGAGATGGATGCCCTGTGCCGTCTCCCGGTCGCAGGTGAAGGTCACCGTCGGATCGTCGGCTGGACCCCGGTGCAGGCTGACGGCGCCATCGTCGAGCTGGACGTGCCACACGGTGGTGTCGTCGGGTCCGGTCACCGTCTGCTGCACCACGAGGTGCGCGCCGTGGCTCAGCCGGGCGAGCTGGGCGTCGCCGGCGAGTACGGCGCCGGCCTCGTCGAACCAGGACTCGGAGGGGAACGGGACCACGATCGAAGACTACGGCGTCGCTCCCGAGCGTCGGCGGCGATCGCTCGGGACCTAGGAAAACCACATCCCTTACCCCGCCGGAGGTGCGGGCAGAACCGTGACCTGGGGGGAATTGCCCGGCTACGGGTTTCGGGGCCCGGACCGATTCGTCGCCTAATAAGCCGTTCCGTCACCCGGGGTTGAGGAGGTGCGCGACGGGGTTATCTTTAGCCGCCATGCCGAAGAGTGCTGCTATCCAGCCTGGCGACCTCAACGTGAAGCTGATGCGAGTGGCGCGAGCCCATCGCACCTACGCCGCCTCCCTTCTCTCCCAGGTCGGGCTCCATCCCGGCCAGGAGGCGCTGCTGATGGAGCTGTGGAACCAGGACGGTCGAACCCAGGCCAATCTCGCCGAGGCCCTCGGGGTCGAACCTCCCACTGTGACGAAGATGCTGCAGCGGATGGAGGCGGCCGAGCTCGTGAGCCGCCGTCCGGATGTCTCCGATCGCCGTGCGATCCGGGTGCATCTCACCCCGAAGGGGCGGCGTCTCCGGGGTCGGGTGGAGAAGCTGTGGGCCGAGCTGGAGGCCTACACGGTCGCCGGGCTCTCCGATCGCCAGCTCGCGAGCCTGCGCACCGTTCTCAACGCCATGGAGAGCAACCTCACGAGCTGAGGGGCACCTTCGGTACAGTCACCGTCACGTCGCGACCTCGCTGCGACGCGGACCGATCTCCCGGGAGGATGAGACGATGGGCTTCCTCGACAAGGTCAAGGAGCAGGCCAACACCCTGGCCAGTTCCGTGAACGACACGGTCAACAAGGGCCAGGCGTCGTTGGACCAGAGCCAGTCCCGCAAGCATGCCGACGGCCTGCTGCGCGACCTCGGCGCCCTCGTGTACGCCCGCGACACCGGTCGCGGCACCGAGACGACCGACGCCGACATCCAGCGGGTGACCGCGGATCTGCAGGCCCACGAGGCCCAGGGTGGCGCCGTCGATCTGTCCGAGCACGGTCGTGCCCCGGCGCCGGGCCAGGCGGGCGCTCCGCCTCCCCCCGGGGGCGCGGTTGCTCCGCCTCCTCCCGGCGGCGTGGCCGCCCCGCCTCCTCCCGGGGGTGTGGCGTCGCCGCCTCCGCCGGCCGACACCGCTACGCCGGCGCCGGCCGCTCCCGCACCACCTCCTCCGGGATCCGTGGCTCCGCCGCCGGCCCCGGGCACGGTGGCGCCCCCGCCTCCTCCCGGCACGGTGGCGTGACCACGTCGCCTCGTCGGTGATCCGAGTCCTCAGCCACGTAGGGCCCGCAGAGCGGCTGCGCCTCCCCGCCGACCTCGTCGAGAGAGTCGAGGTCGTCCCCGTCCCCCTGAAGGGGCCGGTCCCCGATGGGCTGACGGGCGACGTCCTCATCTCCTTCGACGGGTTCGGATCCAACCTGCCGGAGCTGCTCGACCGGGGCGTCCGGTGGGTGCATTTCATCGGCACCGGTATCGACGGCTTCCCACTCGACCGGCTCGGGCCCGACTGCGTGCTCACGAACTCGCGGGGCCAGAGCGCCGTGCCGATCGCCGAGTGGGTCCTGGCGTGCATGCTCGCCTTCGAGAAGCGCCTGCCGGAGGCGTGGATCGACGCGCCGCCTGCTCCGAGCGCCGAACCCGTCCGCCTCGGCACGCTGGAGGGACGGAGGTTGGCGCTGCTCGGGCTCGGTGGCATCGGATCGGCGGTGGTGGAGCGGGCCCGTCCCTTCGGGATGGAGATCCGAGCCCTGCGGCGACGGCCGGGTCCCGCTCCGGTCGACGGGGTGGAGATGATGTCCTCCGTCGAGGAACTGGTCGATGGTGCGGAGCACCTCGTGATCGTGGCCCCGCTCACCGAGGAGACCCGCGGACTGGTCGATCGGCGGTTGTTCGCAGCCATGACTCCGGGCGTGCACCTGGTCAACGTGGCCCGAGGGGGCATCGTCGTCACCGACGACCTGCGCGGCGCCCTGGACGACGGCACGGTGGCGCTCGCCAGCCTCGACGTGACCGATCCCGAGCCGCTGCCCGCCGGCCACTGGATGTTCGACCACCCGGGCGTCCGGGTGAGCTCACACGTCTCGTGGAACTGGCCGCACGCCACGCGCGTCAGGGCGGAGATCCTCGAGACCAACCTCCGCCACTTCCTCGACGGCGAGCCCCTCGAGAGGGCCATCGAGCCCGACGTCGGCTACTGAACCGGGCGAGCCGTGGCCGACGCCTTCCTTCCCGCGGACGAAGGCCGCCACGACCGACCGGGCGCCCTGAGCCCCCCGAACGTCGAGCGGTGGTCGTTCTGGTCGGGCCCGCCGGGCCTGGCGCCGTCGCTGGTCGTTCACGTCACGCTCGTCCCGCCCGAGGCGCGGGCGTCGTTCGCAGCCGCCGTACGCCACCGGCCCGACTACGCGGTCGTGCTCGTCGCCGCCGACCTTCCCATGCCCCGCCGCGGGATCGAGCTGCGGGGCCCGGGCATCTGGGCTGACCAGAACGTCGAGGAGCCCTTCGAGCGCTGGAGCCTCGGCCTGGAGGCCTTCGGTGTCGGCGTCGAGGTCGATCCCAGCGATGACCTCGAGGTCCTCCTTGCCCGCTCGGGGACGCCCGAGCTCCGAGGCGACCGAGCTCCCCTCGGTTGGGATATGGAGTGGACCTCGACCGATCGGCCCGTAGGCGAGGGGCCCTGCGGTTACCGGCTCGACTGTCGGGTGGAGGGTGAGCTGCTCGTGGTGACCGACACCGTCGAGATCGACGACGCCGGCGGCCGCCGCCACACCTGGTGACCGGCATCACCACTCACCGCCGTGCCTGGCGCCACGGCGACGCGGAGGTGCACCACTAGGCTCGGCCGGATGCGTTCCACCCTCCTGGCCGTCGGCATCGACCCGCAGAAGCTCATCGAGTCGGTGGGTCTGATCGGTCTCTGGTTGGTGGTCTTCGCCGAGTCGGGGATCCTGCTCGGGTTCTTCCTCCCGGGCGACTCGCTCCTGTTCACCGCCGGACTGCTCACCAACGGCGTCGTGCTCCGAGAAGGCCAGGACCCGTTCACCCTGGCGGGGGGCCACGTCTGGCTGGTGGCGTTGGGGTGTGCCGTGGCGGCGGTGGCCGGTGACCAGGTCGGCTATGCCTTCGGCAAGCGGATGGGACCGTCGCTGATGAAGCGCGAGCAGTCCCGCTTCCTGAAGCCCGAGTACTTCGTGAAGGCGGAGGCGTTCTTCGAGCGTCACGGAGCCAAGGCGATCGTGCTGGCTCGTTTCGTCCCGATCGTGCGCACCTTCTGCCCGGTCATCGCCGGCACGTCCAACATGCACTACCGGACCTTCGTGAAGTACAACGTGATCGGCGGCGTGGTGTGGGCGGTGGGCTTCGTTCTGCTCGGCTACTTCCTGGGCAAGGCGTTCCCCGGCATCGGTGACAACCTCGAGGTCGCCATCGTCATCATCGTGGCGTTCTCGTTGGTCCCGATCGCCATCGAGGTGCTTCGCCACCGGCGCAAGGGCGCCGTCGCCGACGAGCAGGTCTGACCGGGACTGCGCGACGATCGGTGGTGCACACCGATCGCCCAACCCGGAGGTAGGACATGGCCACCACACGACGCGCGACCACACAGTGGTCGGGCTCGCTGCTCGACGGATCGGGGCGGGTCACCCTCGAGTCCAGCGGTCTCGGCACCTACGACGTGACCTGGGCGTCGAGGGCCGAGGACCCGAACGGTCGCACCAGCCCCGAGGAGCTCATCGCCGCCGCTCACTCGAGCTGCTATTCGATGGCGTTCTCCAACGCCCTCTCCAAGGCCGGCCACGTCCCCGAGATGCTGGAGACCTCGGCGGCGGTCTCCTTCCAGCCGGGGGACGGCATCACCGGGATCCACCTCACGGTGGTCGGCACGGTGCCCGGG
>DATDIY010000017.1:0-2367 GCA_036520815.1 Acidimicrobiales bacterium | reverse complement strand
AGGCCGGCCCCCTCGCCGGGCCCGGGCAGCCCGACATGGCGCTGCTGTGGGCCACCGGCGACGGCCCGCCGCCGTCGCGGCCGCCCCAGACCGGCCACCAGACGGCGAACCTCCCGCCCGGCGCGGTGCGCTGGCTCCTGGTCGAGCATCCGCCGGGCACCGACGAGGCCCGGGCGACCGCCGCCGACCGCCTGCACCACCAGGACGCCCTCGACATGCTCGTGATCCTGAGTGGCTCCACCCGGATGGTGCTCCAGGACGACCAGCGCGACCTCGAGGTGGGCGACTGCGTCGTGATGAACGGGGTCGACCACGTGTCGGTACCGGGCCCCTACGGCTGCCGCATGCTCGTGGTGTCCGTCGGCACCCAACCCCCGGCCTGACCAGCCTGACCAGGCGGGCTGCTCAGACGTCGAACGTCCAGCGGCGGACGCCCTCCCCCGGCAACAGCCGCCCGAACTGCAGTCCCGGGAAGTGCGACCCCGCCGCCGGGATCGCCCCACCCTCGAGCTCTCGGGCGTAGATCTCCCGCACCCGGATGGCCGCCTCCTGGTCCATGTCGACCAGCAGGTCGAAGTCGTCGTCCATCAACTCGAGCGGGCAGTGGATCATGTCGCCGAGCAGCATCGCCCGGTCGGTGCCGTCGGAGAGCACGATCACCGAGCTGCCGGGCGTGTGACCCGCGGCGATGCGCACGTCGATGCCCGGCAGGATCGTCTCGTCGCCGCTCCAGGTCTCGAGGCGGTCGAGGATCGGGCCCATGCGCTCGGCGGCCGGCATCGCTCGGAAGACCAGGGAGAGGAAGGCCTCCTCCGGGGGCGACCCCAGGAAGTACTCGGCGTCGGCCGCCGCGCACCGCACGGTGGCGTTGGGGAAGAAGGGCTCACCGTTGTCCGAGAACCAGCCGATGTGGTCGTAGTGCAAGTGGGTCGCGATGACGTCGGTGACGTCGTCCGGTGTCACCCCGATCGCCGCCAGCCCGGCCGGCAGACGGCCCGTCTCCAGCCGGGTGCGGCCGAAGCCGGCGGCGGCCCCCTTCGCGCTGTCCTCGTCGAGCCCCATCGAACGCATGGCGGCCACGAACGGGTCGTCGGGGTCGTCGACGTCGACGCTCGGCCCCGAGAACCCGTCGGCGAACGCCGGCCCGGACCCGGCGTCGACCAGCACCACGCGCTCGCCGGTGCGGACCACGAACGTGCCGACGGTGCTCTCGATCAGGCCGTCGGGCCGGAACATGCCGTGCTGGTCCTCCCAGGGCAGGCTTCCCGGCTCCGGCAACGGCTTCGACGCCGGCAGCGTCGACAGGATCCAGCCGTCGAGCACCGACTCGACCTCGATCTCCCCTACCTTCATCAGGACCCCCCTCGGGATGTGGATGCCGCCGCCCTCACGAGAGCAGCGGCTTTAGCGTCGACGCCAGGAGGCGGATGTGGTCGGCCACCATCTGCTCGGGCATCCCCGCCAGCGACGCGAACGTGAAGATCTCGGTGACGGGAGCGTCGCCGACGTAGTCGAGCACCGCCGGCGCAAGCTCCTCCGGGGTGCCGTACACGAAGCTGCCGAGGACCTTGCTGTTCTCGGCGTCCGCCCGGATCCGGTCGGGATCGACCGGCCGCGGGACCCGGGCGTCGGTGCCCTCGACCATGTAGCGCCGGTAGGAGTCGAGCTGGTAGCGCAGGTGCTCCTTCACCACCGGCCAGTCGCGCTCGGGGTCGTCGGTGGCGAAGATGGGCAGGGCGCCTTTCATCACGCCGACCGAGGGGTCGTGGCCCCCTTCGAGCAGGCCCTCCCGGTAGGGCTCCCACAGCGCCTTGCGGGCGCTCAGCAGGCCGGCGCCGAGCCGTCCCGCCCGGCGGGCGCCCTGCGGGCCGTTGTAGCCGCAGTAGAGCGGGATGGTCCCGTTGACCGGCGTGGGCTGGTGGCGGGGGTCGGCGAAGATCTCGCGCAGGTCGCGGATGCGCTGGTCGTTCGTGCTGTAGCGCTTGGAGATGTCGGCCTCGAACAGCTCGTACTCCGGCACCCGGTAGCCGGCGCCGAGGCCCAGCTCGACCCGGCCGCCGGAGATGACGTCGACCACGGTCGCCTCCTCGGCCAGCTGCACCGACGAGCGCAGAGGACCGATGAGGATGGCGGTGCCGAGACGGATCCGTTCCGTGACGGCGGCGGCCGCGGCCAGGTAGGTGAGCGGCTGGGTGAGGTAGCCGTCCTCGAAGAGGTGGTGCTCGGTGGTCCACACCGAGTCGAGGCCCACGTGCTCGGCCTCCTGGCACATCTCGAGGGTGAAGCCGTAGAGCCGGCTCCAGTCCTGACGCCACCCCGGCGGGTTGCGCAGATCGAAGATCACCCCGACGTCCACGATCCCCCCCC
>DATDIY010000016.1:0-6280 GCA_036520815.1 Acidimicrobiales bacterium | reverse complement strand
CCGATCGTCGCCGTCGCCGCCCCCCTGCCGGCCACCGTGCCGGGTACCGCGGTGGCCTCGCTGGCGTACTGGCGCCACCGGCTGGTCGACCGCACGGTCGTGTTGTGGAGTCTGGCAGTGGGGGTGCCGGCGACGGCGCTGGGGGCCCTTGCCAGCCGGTGGGTCGACGGCCACGCGCTCCTCGTCGTCAGCGAGGTGATGATCATCGCCATCGGAGCGAGGTCCCTCGCCGGCCGACAGCGGGCCGCCACTCCGTCCGCACCGAACTACTCGAAGGCCCGGCTGGTCGCGGTCGCCGCGCTCACCGGCCTGGCGGCCGGACTGCTGGCCAACAGCGGAGGCTTCCTGCTCGCCCCGCTGTACATCGCTGTGCTGCGACTCCCGATCAAACAGGCCTTCGCCTGCTCGCTCGTCGTCTCCGCCGTCCTGGCCGTCCCCGGGACGATGGTGCACGCCACCCTCGGCCACATCGACTGGCGCATCGTCGCCCTCTTCGGGATCGCGTCGGTCCCCGCGTCGTACCTGGGGGCCAGAGTCGCCATCCAGGCCGACGCCGGGCGCCTGGAGCGGGCCTACGGCGCCGCGCTGGTGGCGCTCGGCGGCGCCCTGCTGATCCTGCGCTGACCGCGATCGAGAGGGCGCCGCGCCGCGCCCGCAGGGATCAGGCCCGCGAACGCCCGTGACCGAGTCGACCACCAGGCGCGGGGCGAGGTGGTCGTCGTCGCCCTTGCTCCAACCAGGGAAGGCGTTCTCCTCGAAGCCGCTCAGCCACATCGCCGCCATCGAGCGCCATTCGGTCAGGTCCTCAGACCTCGAGTGGTCGGTCCCGCAAGCCGGCGACGGTGCCACCGTCGACCAGCAGATCGACGCCGGTGACGTAGCTCGCCTCGTCGCTGAGCAGGAAGTCGACCACGGCGGCGACCTCCTCGGCCCGCCCCTCCCGACGGAGGGCCGACCCCTCGACCATCGTCTGCATGACCGCGTGCGCCTCCGCCTCCTGGCGACCCTGAGGCGTGTCGATGACCCCTGGCGACACCGAGCAGATCCGTGCGCCGACACCCCCGAGGCGCAGCGACTCGGCCTGCACGAACCGCCGGACGCCTGTCTTGGCGATGGAGTAGGCCACCCCGGGGTCCTCGACCATGCCGCCGGTCGCGGTGTGGATGCGGTCGAGGAAGTCGACCGCCAACGGGTCGTCGAGGACGGCATCGATGTCCGGCCCGAGCTCGGGGGTCAGGGTGGCCGCCATCGACGCGAAGCACACCATGGCGGTGCCCTGCACGGCGAGCGGCCGCAGGGCTCGGGCCAGCGAGGCCGTCCCGACCAGGTCGACGCCGAAGATGCGCTTCCAGTCCGCCATCGTCGGTGAGATGCCGGCGGCGTGGGCGACGGCTCGCAACCGGCCCCGCTCGCCGATCCGCACCGCCAGCGCGGCCAGATCGGCGTCGTTGGTCACGTCGGCCACCACCGGCTCGAGCACGGTCCGCCCGCCGCGCAGCTGGTCGACAGCGGCGTGGGCGCCGTCGCGGTCGAGATCGACGAGCAGCACGGTGTCAACTCGTTCGACGAGGCGGGCGGCACACGCCAGGCCCATCCCCCGCGCCGCTCCTGTGACAACCCCGACCGTCGCCATACCGATCCCCCACGTCGTCGTGGGGGCAACCCTACGCCCGCGCCCCCGGCGCCGCCCGGGCGTCGCGGTCAGAGCACGCCGTCGCGTATCACCCCGGCGATGATGCGCAGAGCCAGGATCGACGAGACGGCGATCCCGATGTAGCCGAGCACCTCGTTCACGTCGACGGACGCACCGACCGCGGGGCCGGTGGTGTGCAGAAGCAGCACCGATCCGATGCCGAGGGCGGAGGTCACCAGGGCCAGCACGGCCCGGTCGACCAGGCGGGTGATCGTGCGCAGGTCGTCGTCGTCGGCGAACAGGGAGATGCGCGCCGTGAGCCGGCCGCGGGTGGCCTGGCCGAGCAGCTCGTCGACCCGCTGGGGGATGCGGCGCAGGCGCGGCAGCTGCTTGGCCGCCTCCATCTCGACGGTCTCCCGCACCGACTCGGGACGCGGCATCTGGCGGGCCCGGTGCGACGCCACCTCGATGGCGGAGTCGATCAGCGAGAACGACGGGTCGACCTGGCGCAGCGTGCCCTCCAGCACCACGAAGCTGCGGCCGAGGGAGGTGAGCCAGCGGGGCGGACGAATGCCGTAGGTGGCCAACATCGAGAACAGGTCCTCGAACACGGAGCTGTCGACCGATGCGCCGATGCCGCCGTGGCGGGCGAGGAACTGGTCGATGGCGGCGTCGAGATCGACCCCCTTGGCCCCCGTCTCGACCATCCCGGCGTCGTCGAGCGCCTCGCGCACCACGGTGGAGTCGCCGCTCATGGCACCGGCCAGCAGCTCGATGAACACCTGGCGTTGGCGGTGGCCGAGGCGGCCCACGGCACCGAGGTCGATGAGCACGATCGTGCCGTCGGGTTCGACGAGGATGTTGCCGGGATGGGGGTCGGCGTGGAACACGCCGGCGTCGAAGACCTGGCCGAGCGTGACCTCGACGAGGGTGCGGGCCAGCTGCTGCGCGTCGAGGCCGTGGGCGGCGAGCGCGTCCCGGTCGGTGATGGGCACGCCGTACACGCGCTCCTCGACCAGCACCCGTGAGGTCGACAGCTCGGTCATCACCTCCGGGAGGCGAACCCCGCAGCCGACAGGGGTGGCGGCGGCGAGCGCCCGGGCGTTGGCCGCCTCCAGGGTGAAGTCCAGCTCCTCGCGCACACCGAGGATGAACTCGTCGGCGAGATCGGTCGGTTTGATCGCCAGCCCGAGAGTGGTGTGGCGTTCGAGCGCGGTGGCCATCTGCTCGAGCACCGCGCTGTCGCGGAGCATCACCTCCTCGATGCCGGGCCGCTCCATCTTCACGACGACGGAGCGACCACTGTGCAGACGAGCGGCGTAGACCTGGGCGATGGACGCGCTCGCCATCGGGGTCCAGTCGAACTCGGCGAAGGCCTGGGTGACCGGCATCCCGAGCTCGTCCTCGAGGAACGGCTTGGCCTCCTCCACGGGGGCCGGGGCCGCCGACGAGCGCAGCAGCGCGAGCTCGTCACAGAGCGCGGCGGGGAGCAGGTCGGTGCGGGTGGACGCGACCTGGCCCAGCTTCACGAACATCCCGCCGGCGTCCTCCAACGTGCGCCGCAGCGGCGCCCCGAGGGCGGCGATCGCCTCTGGATCCGACGAGCGGGGCGGGCGGCCGAGGAGACCGTTGGACCGGGCGATGCGCAGAAGCTCGCGGTAGCGGCCGAGCGGCGCCACCGCTGCCTTGATGGCCTTGGCCGGCGACACCAGCGCCACTCGGCCGGCCATCTCCCCGTGCAGGAGCGAGCCAGGGGCCGCCAGCATGTCGAGGCCGACGGCGATCACCATCGTGAGCAACGTGCCGAACAGGAGCGTGAGGAAGACCATCCGGAACGCGGTCCACTCCCACCCGGTGAGGACACCGGCGATGACCAGGCCCGAGGTCCACCCCAACCCGCCCGACAGGAGCCGCTCGACCCAGCTGCGGCGGGTGCCGAGCAGACGCCCGCCGACGATCGTCACGGCCACCGCGGCGGGCACTGCGAAGAGCACCCACAGGGCGACGGTCAGTGCCTCGCTCACCGGTCCGCCGATCCGTTCACGATCACCCGCGCGTCCTCCCGTCCGCTCACCCCCGCCAGCGTGGCGTCTGGCGACTCGTCGGTGCGGGATCCCCGCCGCCGCGTCAGGTTGGACCGATGGGGCACGTCACCGAAGCGAGCCGTGCCCCCGGGAGCTCAGACCGGGCAGTTCAGCTGGGCCACGTAGCCGTCGGACACGCTGCCGGTCACGGTGGCGAGCTGGGTGGTCCAGCCGTCGCTGAACACGTTGTCCCGCTGCAACGAGGTCTGGGCGAGGTTGCGGACGCTGGCGCTGTAGCCGTCGGTGGCGTAGACGACCTCGCACACGTCCTGGGGCAGCGCGATCTGCGAGGTGGCGATCTTGTTCTTGACGCTGCTGGCGTCGGAGAGGCTGTCATAGACCTCGAAGTGGATGTGCGGCCACCGGCCTGAGTAGGCCGCCGGGAAGATGCTGGTGAAGGTCACCCATCCCTCGGCGTCGGCCTCCTGCACACCGCGCAGGTAGTTCTGGTCGGTGACCCCCTGCGAGTAGAGCGAGTAGCGCCCCTCCCGGTCGCAGTGCCACAGGTAGACCGCTGCACCTGGTTTCGGCGTGCACCCCGCCGCGTCGAGGACCTTCATCTTGATGATGAGCGGGACACCCGCGGCCGTTCCAGTGAGGTCTCCGAAGCTCGAGGTGATGTCGGAGCGAACGACGCCGCTCTCCCCCAGCACGTCGGGCCCGTTCGAACCGTCGCCGGGGTAGGGACCCGCCGTTTCCTCGGGCAATGCCTCGCACGAGGTAGTGCCGGTCGAGCCGGCGGTGGTGGTCGTCGTCGATGCGGAGGAGCCCGCGGTGGTCGCGGTCGTGGCTCCCGTGGTGGCCGAGGCACCGTCGGAGGACGAGGAGCCGCACCCCGCCACCACCAGCAGCCCCGCCCCCAGGCCCGCCCCGCCGAGCACCTGGAGTGCTCGCCGCCGGGTGAGCAGCGTGGGCAGGTCGTGGGACAGCCCTCGGTCGTGGGTGTGGAGCTCGTCGTCCATGGCGGAACCTTCCGTCGTGAGAAGTGCTGGGCCCACTCTGGCCACACCGGGTTCGAAATCGGTAAGTCGATCCTGAGATTCGGTTGAGAACGTCCGGTTCGTCGGTGGCCGCTGGCGACCAGAGATCTCAAGGCGAACCGGCCATTTGCCGTTGAACGCATGTGGCCTCCACCGACATCTCGCCGTCCACCCGTCAGGTTCCGCTCGCATGAGCCGGCACCACGCCCCCGCGGCCCCAGCCGGGCCGCCGCCGCCAGCTCCCACGAGTGAGCAGCTCGGTGCGCTCGGCCGCCTGGGCCGCTTCGTCTCCCGCCACCACCGCTGGGTGGCCTTGGCCTGGTTGGTGGCGATCGTCGCCATCGCCGGGCTCGGGAACGCCCACAAGAGCGACATCTCCGACAACTTCCGCGTTCCGGGCACCGACTCCCAGCAGGCCTACGACCTCCTGCAGGAGCGCTTCTCCTCGCAGAACTCGGCGACCGCGACCCTCGTGTTCTCGGTGCCCGAGGGCCAGCAGATCACGAGCGCGGACAACGCCGCGGCCGTGGCCGCCGCCATCGCCGCCATCAGCAAGGTCGACGGGGTCAGCGCCGCGCCCGACCCGCTGACCGCGAGCACCCAGCAGCAGGTCCAGCAGTTCGCCGGGACGCTTCCCGCCGCCGAGGCCCAGGCGGTCACGTCGGTCGTCGGGAACCTCCCCCCCGCGGTGTCGAGCGACGGACGGATCGCCTACAGCACCGTGACGTTCGACAAGCCCCTCCCTGACCTGATGGAAGAGTTCCCGGTCGAGGAGGACAAGGAAGGCGACGCCTACCCGAACCCCTTCAGCGCCGTTCAGAACGCCGTCGACCAACTGCCGTCGAGCTCCGTGAGCGTCGCTATCGGGGGAACGGTCGCCGACACCTACAACGGCCCGGTGTCGTGGTGGGCGAACCACGCCGACGAGGTCGGGCTCGGACTCGGGGCGGTGCTGTTGCTCATCGCCTTCGGGTCGTTGTTCGGCATGGCGATCCCCATCTCGACCGCCCTGTTCGGTGCCGTCACCGCCAGCGGCTTCGTGTACCTCCTCGCCAGCGTCGCCAGCGTGTCGTCGGCGGCCCCCGCAGTCACCCTGATGATCAGCATCGGCGTCGGCCTCGACTACTCGCTGCTCATCGTGACGCGGTACCGCCAGTACGTGGCCCAGGGCCATGACCCCCACGACGCCGCCGGTCTGGCCGCAGCATCGGCCGGCAAGGCCGCCCTGTTCGCCGGGCTGACGGTGTGCATCGCCCTCCTCGGGCTCTGGCTCGTGCCCATCCCGTTGGTGCAGACGCTCGGCCTGGCCGCCGCCATCGGCGTGGCCGTGATGATCGTGGCATCGATGACCCTGCTCCCGGCCCTGCTCGGCTTTGCCGGCAACAAGATCGACCGGATCCGGCTCCCGTTCGGCTCCCACGACGGTCCGATCGACCCCGCCACCAGCTTCTGGGGTCGCTTCGCCCGCACCATGGCCCGCCGGCCCTGGTTCACCATGATCGGCGGGCTCGTGGTGTTGCTGGCGCTCGCCAGCCCGTTCCTGAAGATCCAGTTCGGCATGCCCGACGACTCGTCGCTCCCCA
>DATDIY010000015.1:0-5969 GCA_036520815.1 Acidimicrobiales bacterium | reverse complement strand
TGTCTTCCTCCGACCCAAACTACGACGCCACGAACGACACGTACCGGCAGATCTACCGCGGCCATGACAACGCCTCCGCGGTGACCAACTCCGAGGGCCTGACGGTCTTCTTCGATCCCGACACGCACGACGTGCTCGGCTTCTCGATCGTCAGCTTCTCCGCCTACTACGAGGCCCATGCCACCGAGGACGGCGAGTTCGAGGTGTCGCTGCCGACCAAGGTGCCGGTCAACCTCGAGGAGGAGATGGACTTCGACGCCGAGGCCATCCGCTCCGGCGTGCGCATCGCCGAGTTCTACTAGGCCCCGCCGCCCGCGGAGGGCCCCACCATGATGGCGTCGGGGCCCTTACCCGAGGGGACCATCGGGAAGACCTTGGCCAGCGGGCTGACGTGCACGTCGACCAGCGCCGGGCCGTCGGCCGCGAAGGCCTCGGCCAGGGCGTCGTCGAGGTCCCCCGGGTCGTGGACCGTGGCGGCGTGGATCCCGTACGCCTGGGCGATGCCGGCGAAGCTCGGCTGGAAGGGCGCGAAGCTCGACCCGGCGTAGCGCCCTTCCCAAAAGAGCTCCTGCCACTGGCGGACCATGCCCAGGTAGCCGTTGTTGAGGATGACCACCTTGACCGGCAGGTTGTACATCTGCGCGGTCGAGAGCTCCTGGAGGGTCATCTCGAACGAGCCGTCCCCGCTGATCACGACGATCAGGTCGTCGGGCAGCGCCACCTGGGCGCCCAGCGCGGCCGGTAGCCCGAAGCCCATCGTCCCGAGGCCGCCCGAGGTGATCCAGCGCCGGGGGCGGTCGAAGACGTAGTGCTGGGCGGCCCACATCTGGTGCTGGCCCACGTCGGTGCTGATGATGGCGTCGCCGCGGGTGATCTTGTAGACGGACTGCACGACGTGCTGGGGCTGGATGACGCCCGGCTCGTCGGCGACCTGGTAGGGGTGCTGGCGCTTCCAGGCCGCGATCTGGTCGACCCAGGCGGCGCGGCGCGAGGCGTCGTGGGACTCGGGAAGGGCCTGGTAGGCCTCGGCCAAGGCCGCCAGGGCCGGGCCCGACTGGCCGGCGATCCCGATGTGGGCCGCCCGGTTCTTGGAGATCTCGGCCGGGTCGACGTCGATGTGGATGATCTTGGCGTTGGGGGCCCACTCGCTCATGACCGTCGAGAGCACCCGCTCGTCGAAGCGCACGCCGACGGCGAGGATCACATCGGAGGCCTGGAAGGCGTAGGTGGCGGCGGCGATGCCGTGCATTCCGGGCATGCCGACGAAGAGCGGGTGGGTCCCGGGGAAGCCGCCGAGGCCCATCAGGGTGGTGTTGACCGGGATGCCGGTCACCTCCGACAGACGGGTCAGCTGGGCGGAGGCCTCGCCGGTGATGATCCCGCCGCCGGCGTAGATGACCGGCCGCTCGGCGCGGGCGAGCGCGCGGGCGGCGGCCTCGATCTGGCGCGGGTGGCCGGCGCCGGTGGGCGGCCGGTAGCCGGGCATCTGGGGCAGGGGGCCCTCGAGGTCGGTGACATCGCGCGCCCACTGGTCGACGCAGACGTCGACCAGCACCGGGCCGGGCCGGCCGCTTTGCGCGATGTGGAGGGCCTCCGCCAGCGCCAGGGGCAGGTCGTCGGCGTCCTTGATCAGGTAGGAGTGCTTCACCACCGGCAGGGTGATGCCGACGATGTCGGCCTCCTGGAAGGCGTCGGTGCCGACCCGCGTCGAGCCCACCTGGCCGGTGATCGCGACCAGCGGCACCGAGTCCATGTAGGCGTCGGTGATCGGGGTGACCAGGTTGGTGGCGCCCGGCCCGGAGGTGGCCGTGCAGACCCCGGCCCGGCCGGTGACCTTCGCGTACCCTTCGGCCATGTGCCCGGCACCCTGCTCGTGGCGCACCAGGAAGGTGCGGATGTCCGGATCGTCATGGAGGGCGTCGAACAGGGGGATCACCGGCCCGCCCGGCAGGCCGAAGATCGCGGTGACCCCGGCCCGCTTGAGGCTGGCGAGGGTCGCGTCAACCGCGCGCATGAGAAGTGTCCTTCCGCCCGATCATCCGAAGCATCAGCGGGCGAGTTTAAAGGACCCGGCCGGGGTAATCCCATCGCGAAGGAGGCCCTCCACCAGATGAGCTCCGCACCCCCACCGCCCGAGGATCCCTCGCGCCCCTCGTTCGCGGACGAGAACGCGATGCGGATCGCCTCCGAATCCCTCAGCCACTACGACGAGGCCTCGGACACCTACCACGTCTCCTACGGGCCGCCGGTGCCGGCGGTGACCGTCCACGACCCCGAGCGGGGCGTGCTCGTGCGCGTCGAGCCGAGCACCCAGCAGGTGGTCGGCTTCTCGATCCCCGAGTTCAAGGCCTGGCACGCCAGCCACGCCGAGGAGGACGGGGCCTTCGAGATCGACCTGCCCCCGACCTGGCCGCTCGGCGGCGAGGCCGGCGAGGCCGACCCCGAGGCCTGAGCGCCGGTCGTCGGAAGGGGGTGGTTCGGTACACTGGCCGAACGCCCTAAGCCCGTCGTGACAAGGAGCCCGGATGGCGGTTGAGAGCCAGCGCGTCGAGGATTTCCGCCTCACCAAGGAGCCCTACTACCTGCCCCTCGGCAACGAGGTGGAGCTCTTCGAGTCGGCCTACCACTCCCGCCTGCCGGTGATGCTGAAGGGCCCCACCGGCTGCGGCAAGACGCGCTTCGTCGAGCACATGAGCTGGCGCCTCAAGCGCACGCTCGTGACCGTCGCCTGCCACGAGGACCTGACCGCCTCGGACCTGGTCGGCAAGTACACCCTGCGCGGCGACGAGACGATCTGGCAGGACGGCCCCCTCACGACCGCGGTCAAGGCGGGCGGCATCGCCTACCTGGACGAGGTCGTCGAGGCGCGCAAGGACACCACCGTCGTCATCCACCCGCTCACCGACGACCGGCGCATCCTGCCGCTGGAGAAGAAGGGCGAGATCGTCTCGGCGCCCGACGAGTTCCAGCTGGTGATCTCCTACAACCCGGGCTACCAGTCGGTGCTGAAGGACCTCAAGCACTCGACCAAGCAGCGCTTCGTGGCCATCGAGTTCGACTATCCGCCCCCGGACCTCGAGGAGGCCATCCTCAAGTCCGAGTCGGGCATCGACGACGACACCGCCTCCAAGCTGGTCAAGATCGCCGAGAAGGTGCGCAACCTGCGCACCCACGGCCTCGAGGAGGGCGTCTCGACCCGCCTGCTCGTCTATGCGGGCCAGCTCATCCAGGCCGGCGTCGAGCCGATCGCCGCCTGCGAGGCGACGATCTGCAAGCCGATCACCGACGACCTGGAGATGCAGCGCTCGATCGTCGAGATCATCGCGACCCAGTTCTAGCGGCCGGACCGGGCGCGCCATGACCTTCGGCCCCGCCGTCGGCAACGTCGGCATGTACGTCGCGCGCGAGATGCTGATCTCGGTCCCCGAGGACCAGCGCCAGGCCTACCTGCGCATGGTCGAGGAGATCTCCGACCTCAAGTACCAGCTCGGCGTCGAGGTCGCGCGCCAGCTGCCGCGCCTGCTGGCCGAGGCCGACCCCGAGCGGGTCTCGCACTACCTCCAGCAGGTCAAGGAGGTCGCCGCCACCGGCTGGAAGAGCGGCGTCGAGGTCGCCAAGCAGCTGCCCGACCTCTACGACGCCCCCGACGAGACCCTCGCCGGGGCCTATGTCGACATCGTCTCCCAGGCCACCGCCGGGCCCCCCGAGGACACCGAGACCGCCCAGCTGGCGACCGAGCTCGACGTGCTCGAGCGCGAGCTGCGCGAGATGGAGCCCAAGGTCAAGCGGGCCCAGGAGCTGCGCACCCAGCTGGCCGCCCGCGACCGCCGCGACGAGAAGCGGCGCAAGCACGCCGTCGAGCTGGCGGCCGCACTGCCGCCGATCCTCGCCCGCCTGCGCCCGCGCTACCGGCCCCCCTACCTCGACCAGGTGCGCCAGGTGGCCGCCGCCGACCCCGAGGCCTCGCTGGAGGCGGCCGACACCCTGCTCGACCTGCTCAACGGCGAGCGGGTCTCGCCCGAGGGCGCCGCCGAGTGGGTCAGCCGCGGCCTGGACGTCCTCGAGCGCAACAAGGAGGTCGGGCGCGGCTACTTCCGCCTGGGCTCCAAGTACTCGCTCCAGGTGCTCGAGGAGCTCAAGGAGGGTCTGGCCCTGAAGTCGGTGGCGCGCGTCTTGAAGCTCTACGCGACCGCCCTGTCGGGCCAGGAGGTGGCGATCCGGGCCACCACCGAGATGCAGGCGGTCGACGCCTACGGCGCCGACCACATCATCCTGCCCCCCGAGATGCACTTCCTCGAGGACGACGCCGGCAACTTCACCGCCTACAAGGTGGCGACCGCCCACGGCGCCGGCCGGATCGAGTTCGGCACCTACGCCTTCTCGCTGGAGGACATCCCCGAGACCGTCGCGGCCCTGCGGGCCCGCTACCCCGAGGAGATCCGCTGAGCACCCTGCGCCCGGTCGCCACCGACCTCACCCGCTTCTACGCGATCTTCCCCCAGCCCGGGCTCGCGCGGGACCTCTTCAACATCGTCGAGGGCCACCGCGTCGACTCGGCGATCCGGCGCGCCTACCCGGGCATCCGCCGCGACATGGCCCTGATCCAGAGCGCCAGCGCCGAGCGCCGGCCGGCCATGGCGACCCTCTCGGACGCCCAGGCGGTGGTCGAGTCGCTGCTGCAGCACACCCTCGGCCTGCAGCCGGACCTCTCCGACCTGCCGCCGGCGACGGTGGCCCTGATCGGCCAGGCGGTCGAGCTGCTCGAGCGGATCGTCCCCGAGGGCACGAGCGTCGGCGACGCCGCCGCGCTCACCGGCGAGCTCTACCAGCTGATCGACGAGGGCCTGGCCGACCCGGGCAACCGCACCATGCCCCAGCCCGAGGGGCTCGACCCCGACGGCGCCCCGCCGCCGCCCGACGGCGCGGGCGAGCCCCCTCCCGCCGGCGGCTCGGGGGTCGAGGACTACGAGCAGCTCGAGCTGCCGCCCTTCATGACCCCGGTCATGGAGGAGCTGGTGCGCCCGCCCTCGGAGGCCCCCGTCAAGCGCGAGGCCCAGGGCGCCGAGCCCCAGCCCGACGGCACCGGCGAGAAGAAGGAGATCGAGGCCGAGGACGCCGAGAGCGCCGACAAGGCGATGCAGACCACCGAGATGCAGGCGGGCCAGGGCGACCAGGATGACGTCGCCCAGCAGTCCTCCAGCGAGGATGAGGACGGGGCCCCGGGGACCGCCGACGGTCGCTCGGACGACGCCGAGGGCGGCGGCTCGGACTCCCCGGAGCAGTCGGGGTTGGGCGACGTGCCCCAGGTGGAGCCCGAGGCGGTCGAGGAGGACCTCGGCGAGCGGGTCTTCCACTACGACGAGTGGGACCACAAGATCGAGGACTACCGGCCGGCCTGGTGCACGCTCACCGAGCACCGCCAGACGCGCACCCAGGAGGGCTTCGTCGCGGCGACCTTCCACGAGTTCGGCGGCATCGTCACCCAGATCCGGCGCAACTTCCAGCTGATGCGCCCCGAGGCGCTGCGCAAGATGCGCTACCAGGAGGAGGGCGACGACCTCGACACCGACGGCCTGGTCGAGTACGTCGTCGACCGCAAGGCGCGCGTCTCCCCCACCCCGCGGGTCTACATCAAGCGCGACAAGCGCGACCGCGACGTCACGACCGCCTTCGTGGTCGACATGTCGAGCTCGACCGACCGCAAGATCGACGGCCGCAAGCGGATCATCGACATCGAGAAGGAGGCCCTCCTCCTGATGTGCGAGGCCCTCGAGGCGATCCGCGACGAGTACGCCATCTACGGCTTCTCGGGCTCGGGCCGCGAGGATTGCCAGTTCTACGTGGTCAAGGAGCTGGGCGAGCGCTACGACGATCGCGTCAAGGGCCGCATCGGCGGGATCTACGCGCGCCAGAAGACGCGCATGGGCCCCGCGCTGCGCCACGCGACCCGGCGCCTGGCCGCGGCCGAC
>DATDIY010000014.1:0-5955 GCA_036520815.1 Acidimicrobiales bacterium | reverse complement strand
TGGAGGACCGACCTGCCCGCGGACCCCACGGGATGGCTCATCACCGCCGCGTGGCGGGCCTTCCTCGACATGACGCGGTCAGACGCCGCGCGCCGCGACCGAGAGGTCCGATTCGACACCGAACCGCCGGCCGGGGCGATCGCGAGCGCCGACGACACGCTGCGCCTCTACTTCCTGTGCGCGCACCCGGACCTGACGTCGTCGTCCGCGGTTGCGCTCACCCTCCGGGCCGTCGGTGGCCTCACCACCCGCCAGATCGCCCAGGCCTACCTCGTGCCGGAGCCGACCATGGCCCAGCGGATCAGCCGGGCCAAGCGCACGGTCGGGCGGGCGGGGGCCAGCACGGTCGGGCGGGCGGGGGCCAGCACGGTCGCATCTGCCGGCATCGACCGTCCTGGCGACGTGGGCACGGTGATGCGGGTGCTGTACCTCGTCTTCAACGAGGGCTACTCCGGCGACGTCGACCTCGCCGGCGAGGCGATCCGGCTGACCCGTCAGCTGGCAGCCCTAGTGGACGAACCCGAGATCCAGGGGCTGCTCGCCCTGATGCTCCTCCACCACGCCCGTCGCCGGAGCCGCACCCGGCCGGACGGGAGCATCGTGGCCCTCGCCGACCAGGACCGCAGCCAGTGGGACCCGCTGCTCATCGCCGAGGGGGTCGACATCGTCCAGGCCGCGCTGGCCCGCGACCAGCTCGGCGAGTACCAGGCCCAGGCGGCGATCGCCGCGCTGCACGCCGACGCACCGCGGGTGGAGGAGACCGACTGGGTCCAGATCGTGGAGTGGTACGACGAGCTGCTCGGGTTCACCGACACCCCGATCGTCCGGCTCAACCGGGCGGTCGCCGTGGGCGAGGCCGACGGAGCGCCCGCCGGGCTGGCGGCCCTGGGTGAGGTCGACGACGCCGTCCCGCGGCGCGATGCGGTCGCCGCCCACCTCCACGAGAAGGGAGGGGACCTCGAGCTGGCGGCCCGCCTCTACGCCGCGGCCGCCCGCAACGCACCGAGCGTCGCGGAACGCGAGCACCAGATGCGCCAGGCCGCCCGGGTCAACCAGCGCCTGCAGCACGGCGGGTCGGGCTAGGAGGTCGGGAGCTCCAGCCGGAGCTCTGAGAGCGAGAGGCGGGGCAGCTCGCTCACCGCGTTCAGGAGGTGGCGGGTCCAGACCTCTTCGAGCTCGGCGAGGATGGCGGAGTCCGCGGTGAAGCGGTGCTCGTCGAGCGAGAAGCTGTCGCTTCGGCACACCGCCGCGTCGTAGGGCGGACCGACGGAGAGGTTGGCCCTCGTCGTGCTCACCATCGAGCCCAGGGCGATCTTCAGGGCCGTGTCGATGTCGACGTGGGTCCGTACGGCCAGGTCGAGGAGGAACTTGCCGTACTTGCTCTCGCCGATCTGCAGGAAGGGACGATCGTCGGAGGCCCGGATGTAGTTGCCCTCCGGGTACACGAGGAGGATGTCGGCGTCGTCGGAGCCCACCTGCCCACCCAGGATGAACGTCGCCGTGCCGTCGGCGCCCACTGCGTTGAGGGCCGGCTTGTGCGAGCTGGCGACCTCCTGGCTGAGCCGGCCGAGGTAGAGCGCCGCCTCGAAGAGGTGCTCCACGGTGGCGAGGTTCTCGTGCTCGCCGCCGGTGGCGAGGTCGAGCTCGAGGCGGTCGAGCACCTCCTGGGTGGTGGCCAGGTTGCCGGCCGACTGCACGACGAAGAGGCGATCGGGTGTGGGCTGGAAGACGTGGAGCTTGCGGTAGGTGCTGACATTGTCGACTCCGGCGTTGGTGCGGGTGTCGGACAGGAAGAGCAGGCCCTCGTCGAGGCGCATCGCCAGGCAGTAGGTCATGGCCGCGGAGCCTATGGGAGGAGGGCCGGGCGGGGCGCACTACCGTCGAGCCCGCCATGGAGGTCCTGCGCGACGTCGAGATGTGTCCCCGCCCGGAGTCGGGCACCGCCGTCACCATCGGCGCGTTCGACGGCGTGCACCTCGGGCACCGGGCAGTGATCGCCACCCTCCGGGAGGTGGCCGAGGAGCGGGGTCTGCAGACCGCGGTCGTCACCTTCGACCGGCACCCGGCGAGCGTCGTGCGCCCCGAGTCGGCTCCGCTCCTGCTGACCGATCTCGACCAGAAGCTGGAGCTGCTGGCCGACTGCGAGGTGGACTACACGCTCGTCGTGCACTTCGACGAGGTGCGGGCCAAGGAGGCGGCGTCGGACTTCGTCGAGGAGGTCCTCGTCGGCTGCCTCAACGCCTCGCTGGTCGCGGTGGGGGAGGACTTCCACTTCGGGCACCGCCGGTCCGGCAACGTCGCTCTCCTGCGGGAGATGGGCGCCGAGCTCGGCTTCGACGTCGTCGGCCACCACCTGGTCGGCCTCGATGGACGGCCGGCCGAGCCTCCCGTCTCGTCCACCCGGATCCGCGCTGCGCTCGCCGCCGGCGAGCTCGAACCGGCGTCCGAGATGCTGGGACGACACCACGAGGTCCGGGGCATCGTCGGCCATGGCGACGAGCGGGCCCGCGAGCTCGGGTTCCGCACCGCCAACCTGGTCGTGCCGGAGTCGATCTGCCTGCCCGCCGACGGGGTGTACGCCGGCTGGTACGTGACCCCCGACGGCGTGGCCCATCCGAGCGCCATGAACCTCGGGCGCCGGCCGACGTTCTACGAGCACGCCGACCGCTCGTTGCTCGAGGCTCACCTGCTCGATTTCGACGCCGACCTCTACGACCAGCCCGCCCGGGTGCAGTTCGTCCGGCGGCTGCGCGACGAGCTCAAGGTCGACTCCGTCGATGCGTTGGTCCAGCAGATGGCACGCGACGTCGACGACACCCGTTCGATCCTGACCGGCACCTGACTCTCGACCTCTCCCCGCTCGTTCTGGTGGAGGTCTACATGGCTGAGATCCGCGCGAACCTCCACCAGAACGGGGGAGGGTGGGGTCGGAGGGGCCCCTCCTGCTAGCCTTGATCGGTCGGTGAACCGTGCTGGTCCACCGTCAACCGCTTCCGGTCGCGCCAGGCGGACCCCCTCAAGGGGCCGTGCAGCGGGCCAGGGAGCCGGGTCCGACACCCACCTTCGCAAAGGAACACGACACCGCATGTCCTCCGATCCCGCCAACCTGCCCCCGAAGGCCGACACGATCTCCGAGCATCGGCTCCACGAGACCGACACCGGCTCTCCGGAGGTGCAGATCGCGCTCCTCACCGATCGCATCAACCACCTCACCGAGCACCTGAAGGTCCACAAGAAGGACCATCACAGCCGGCGAGGCCTGCTGATGCTCGTCGGTCGGCGCCGTCGCCTGCTCGACTACGTCCGCAAGAACGACGTCGAGCGCTACCGGGCGATCATCGCCAAGCTCGGCCTGCGCCGATAAGGAAGGCACTCGGAGGGCGACCCACGGGGTCGCCCTCTCCACGTCCCGCCGCTCATCGGAGGGACGATCAACTGAATCATCACCGGCGAGGAGCGTCCTCAGTTGCCGGTGGCGAGCGGCTGGGCCCGGATCGGGCCGCTCACCACTGGGAACTGGTGCCGCCATCGCCCTGACCCGGACCGTTGGAGGTCCGGATGAAGGAGACACCCATGGCTGATGCCATCTCCACCGAGGCTCCCGTCGCGGGCGCCCCGGACAAGACCCTGACGTTCTCGACCGGCAAGCTCGCCGGCCAGGCCGACGGCGCCGTCCAGGTCCAGATCGGCGACACCGTCGTCCTGGTCACCGCCACCGCCGCCAAGTCCGCCCGTGAGAACGCCGACTTCTTCCCGCTCACGGTCGACATCGAGGAGCGGATGTACGCCGCCGGCAAGATCCCCGGCTCGTTCTTCCGTCGTGAGGGCAAGGCCTCCGACCAGGCCATCCTCACCTGCCGCCTGATCGACCGCCCGCTGCGCCCGTGCTTCCCCGACGGGTTCCGCAACGAGGTCCACGTGGTTGGCACCGTGATGGCCGCCGACCTGGTGAACCCTCACGACGTGGCGGCCATCAACGGCGCCTCGGCCGCCCTGATGCTCTCTGGCATTCCCTTCGACGGCCCCATCGGCGCCGTCCGTCTCGCCTTCACCACCGACGGCGAGTGGATCGCCTACCCGACCTACGAGGAGGGTGAGGAGTCGACGTTCGAGATGGTCGTGGCCGGCCGCGCTCTCGACGGCGGCGATGTCGCCATCTCCATGGTCGAGGCCGGTGGCACCGAGGCCTCGTGGCCCGCGTTCGAGGACGGCGCCCCCAAGGTCGACGAGGACGTGCTCGCCGGTGGCCTCGAGGCCTCCAAGCAGTACATCCTCCAGTCGATCGAGGCCCAGAAGCAGCTCATGGACGCCGCCGGCGTCAAGGAGCCCATGGCCTACTCGGTGACCAGCGACTACACCCCCGAGGTGCTCGCGGCCATGGAGACCAAGCGCGAGGCCATCCTCGCCACCCAGGTCATCGCCGACAAGCACGAGCGCCTCGCCGCTGAGGCTGCGGTGCGCGACGAGCTGGTCGCCGAGCTGGCTCCCCAGTTCGCCGACGTCGACGGGGTCGAGAAGCAGCTGAAGGCGGCGTTCCGCTCGGTCACCAAGTCGGTGGTGCGCTCCCGCATCGTCAACGAAGGCGCCCGCATCGACGGCCGCGGCCCCAAGGACCTCCGGGCGCTGTCGTCCGAGGTCGGGGTGCTCCCGTCGGTGCACGGCTCCGGGCTGTTCCAGCGAGGCGAGACCCAGGTCCTCAACGTGACGACCCTCGGCATGCCCCGCATGGAGCAGATGATCGACGCCCTCGGCAACGTCGAGCGCAAGCGCTACATGCACCACTACAACTTCCCGCCCTACTCCACCGGTGAGACCGGCTTCATGCGGGGCCCGAAGCGCCGCGAGATCGGTCACGGCATGCTCGCCGAGCGGGCCCTCGTGCCGGTGCTGCCCGCCCCCGAGGATTTCGCCTACACGATCCGCACCGTCTCCGACGTGCTGTCGTCCAACGGCTCCACCTCGATGGGCTCGGTCTGCGGCTCGACCCTCTCGATGATGGACGCCGGCGTGCCCCTCCGGGCCCCGGTCGCCGGCATCGCCATGGGCCTCGTGTTCGCCGATGGCAAGTACACGACCCTCACCGACATCCTCGGTGCCGAGGACGCCTTTGGCGACATGGACTTCAAGGTCGCCGGCACCTCCGAGTTCGTCACCGCGCTGCAGCTCGACACCAAGATCGACGGCATCCCCGCCGACGTCCTGGCTCAGGCCCTGCAGCAGGCCAAGGAAGCCCGCCTCCAGATCCTCGAGGTCATGCACGGCGCCATCGCCGAGCCCCGCGACGAGGTCGGCGTCACCGCCCCGAAGATCGTCAGCTTCGAGATCCCGATGGACAAGATCGGCGAGGTCATCGGGCCCAAGGGCAAGGTCATCAACGCCATCCAGCAGGAGACCGGCGCCGACATCAGCGTCGACGACGACGGCTCGGTCGGTCGGGTGAGCATCGGCTCCACCGACAGCGGTGCGGTCAGCGAGGCCGAGCGGCAGATCCGTCTCATCCTCAACCCGCCGACCGCCGACGTCGGCCAGACCTACACCGGCAAGGTCGTGAACGTCACCAAGTTCGGGGCGTTCGTGAACATCCTCCCGGGCCGTGACGGTCTGCTGCACATCTCCAAGATCGGTGGCGGCAAGCGCATCGAGCGGGTCGAGGACGTCCTCGACCTCGGTGACACCGTCGAGGTCCGCGTCGACGACGTCGACCCCAACGGCAAGGTGTCGCTCTCGCTGGTCAGCGGCGACGACGCCGGCGCACCCGCTCCTGCGGCCGCTCCCGCCAGTGACACCGGTGCCGCTCCCGAGTCGAGCAACGGTGGCGACGCCGGCTCTCGCGAGTACGTCTCGTTCGAGGACGCCTTCGACAGCGAGATCAGCGCCGAGCTCGGCGACCTCGGCCCTGCCAGCGAGGACGATCGCGGTGGCGAGCGTCGCGGTGGCGGTGGCGGCGGTGGCGGC
>DATDIY010000013.1:0-7382 GCA_036520815.1 Acidimicrobiales bacterium | reverse complement strand
AGCGACGCCTGGAGTTTCGCCAAGGTCATCGTCCGCGCCGACCTGGCCGCCCTCGACCGCGGCACGACCGGTCCCGGCGAGCTGTGCGAGATCGCCGGCCAAGGGCCCATCCCCGTCGCTGACGCGTGGAAGATCATCGACGGCGGCGCGTTCGTCGCTGGGATCGTCACCGATGGCGCCGACATCAAGGCGGTGCAGCACCTGGGCCGCAAGCCCACGGCGTTGCAACGCACGGTGTTGGAGTGGGAGACCGCCGGCACCTGCGCCGTCGTGGGGTGCACCAACCGCGTGGCAATCGAGATCGACCACGTCGAGGACTGGGCCGACACCCTCGTCACCCAGATCGAGCACCTCGCCGCCCTGTGCCGGTCGTGTCACGCCAAGAAGACCTACGAGGGCTTCACCCTCGGCCCCCGCCTCCCCACCGGCAAGCGCAAGCTCATCCCACCCGGCCAAGCCTCCAACAGCCCACCCGGCGCACCACCCGGCGACGCAGCTGTCGCCGAGGGACCGGACGAGCCCGAACAGGCCGGCCTGTTCGACTCCGGCTGACGCAGACACGCAGTCATGCGCTGACGCACCCGCTCACTCGGACCGAGCGGGCGCAGCGGCGCGCCCGGAATCGACGAGGGTGGGTGCGGCGGTCCGGACTGCGCAGACCTGTGGGCGGCTCCCCACCACCGACCCCGACACACAAACGACCGGAGCCGACCGTGGCGGAGCAGACCGGACCGACGTGACCACCCGACCCGACCGGGACGACCCGACCTGTCCTCGACGAGGCCGGGGCACCACCGCGCTCGCCCGACCTCACACCAGACGGCGGAGCTCGTCGCGGGTGATCGGGATGGTGCCGGTGAAGGTCTCCGCCTCGGAGTAGACGGGCTGGAGCAGACGGCGGGAGAACTTCCACTGACCGTCGAGCTTCACGAGGTCGTCGAAGTAGATCCCGTAGTTCGTCACCGAGTGCCGTCCTTCCCGGTGGGCGAGAGCGTGGATCATGGTGGTGGCCCACGCGGTGCCGTCCCCGCCGAGCCGGACCACCGTGGTCTGGGCCATCTGGATGAGGAAGTCGTTGTCATCGACGTTGCCACTCGCCACGTCGATGATCGCCTCGGCTCCCTCCACCCGGCTCCCGACGGGCTGGCCGACCTCCCACACCGCGTCAGGCGCCCAGAGGGTGGCGAAGGTCTCCCAGTCGCCCCGACTCGCGGTGTCGGAGTAGGTCGCGATGACCTCCTGGATGGCGAGCTTGTCGATCCACTCGTCCAGCGTGCGCTCGTCCATCCGTGGCCCCCTCGCCTCGACGCGACGACGGCCCCGGTGAGACCGGGGCCGCCTCGATCCTGTGAGTGTGTCAGCTGGCGGCGGCGCTGGCTCCAGCCATGTCTTCCTTGAGCATCGTCTCGTACTCGTGCACCCGGTCGGGGCCCTCGGCCGGCTTGAGCACGCCGGTGCGGGTGGCGAGGTGGTCGAGCAGCGCGGGCTCGATCTCCGGTCCGCCGACGATGTCCTCGAGCGACGGTCCGAGCCGGGCCGCGGTCGCCTCGAGCGTGGCCCGGTCGAGGTCGAGGAAGTTGATGGCGTTCTCTCCGAGGATGAGCCGGACGTCGCGCTCGGGCACACCGGCGAAGAGGTGCCGGAGGTAGTCGCCGGTGTTGGGCCAGGTGCCTTCGGTGTGGGGGTAGTCGCGGCCGAACAGGATGGTCTCGACGCCGATCTCGTCGCGCATCTCGACCTCGGACGTGTGCATGAACGACAGGCCGGCCATGCAGTTCTCGGCCCAATACTCGCTGGGCTTGCGCTGGGCAGGGATGTCGGCACGATGGGTGGCGAACAGTGCGTCGAGGTGGCGCAGCGTGGCGGGGATCCAGTCGGCGCGGACCTCGGTCATGAACAGTCGGAGGGTCGGGTGCCGATCGAAGACGCCGCCGAGGAACATCTGCCACATGGCCCGACGGCAGCTGATGTCACGGAAGAAGTCGTCGTTGAACAGGCCCTGGGTGAGGGCCACGATCAGGTCCATCTGGCCGCCACCGGCGGCGGACACTTCCTCGTTGGCCTTCTGGATGGCGGAGAAGGCCAGGCCCTGGTCGAAGCCGAACCCGCCGTGCACGACGAGAGCGAGGCCTCGGTCCGCGTGGAGCGCCCAGAGCGGCTCCCAGTAGGGGTCGTAGAGCGGCGGCAGGCCCTCGAAGTGGGTGAAGCCGGGGACGAAGGCGCCGGTGAACCCCTGGTCCGCCACCCAGGTGAGCTCCTTGAGGGTGGCGTCCATGTCGACGTTGGTTCCGGTCGGCGCCACGAGCAGGAATCGGTCCTTCATGTCTGCGAACGTCTCGGCCATCCACCGGTCGTAGGCGCGGACGCCGGCATCGACGAAGTCGTACGGGTGCTTGCCGTTCATCGGGCTGAAGCCGAGCTCGGAGGCATGGAAGTCGCCGTGGAAGACGAACTCGGCGGCGACCCCCTCGTTGTCGAGCTGCTCGAGGCGGACATCGGCGTCCCACAGGCCGCTCCACTTGCCGGACTGGTAGAGCTGCTCCTTGTCGAAGACGTCGAACAGCTCCGGCGGCAGGGACATGTCGTTGAGCATCGTCATGGTGCCGGTGAACACCTCTGACTCGTCCCGCAGCACCGGCAGCCGGTCGTGGTACTGCTTGTCCATGTAGGTCGTCCAGAGCTCGGGCCGCATGATGGCGTGCCCGTCGGCCGAGACGAAGGTGACCTTGTCCACGTTTCCCCCTCGAGTGGTTTCGGTGTGACGGAGCGCTGTCAGTTCCAGGGCCCTTCGGTGCGGAAGCCGAGGGTGCCGCGCTCGTGGATGTAGCCGTGGTCGTCGAGGTTCGGCGGGTCCGCGATCTCCTCGGGCCGGATCCCGACCTTCGCCGCCACTGCGTCGAGTACGGACGCGTCGAGACGGGGGAACGCGTCGAGGGCGTTGAGGCCCAGGATCCGACGTACCTTGTCGAGCGGCAGCCCGTGATAGGTGAAGGCGAGCGAGAGCCGAGTCATCGGGGTCTCCTCGTCGTCGTCGGGATAGCTGTAGGTGCCTTCAGGGTGGGGGTAGTCGGAACCCCACATGAAGCGGTCCTCGCGGCCGATGGCGATCGCGGTCTCCGCCTCCTGGCGGGACTGGAAGCTGTTGCCCATCCACACGTTGGTGGCGGCGTACTCGCTCGGCAGCTGGGGGAGGGCCTGGGTCTTGCGGCGGATGGGGGTCTTGTGCAGCGAGTCCATCTTCACGCACATCTCGTTCCAGAAGACTCCCGGCACCTCGGTCAGCACGAGGTTCAGGTTCGGGTGGCGCTCGAACGCGCCGTAGATCACCAGCTCGTAGACCGTGCGCACGCCCCACTCGCCCGAGTCGAGCAGCCCGAAGTGGAAGGTGCCCTCGTCGGTGGGGTCGCCGTGGGCCAGGTACTCCTCGGTCGGGGGGAGAGCTCCGATGTGGGTGCACAGGGTCATGCCGAGATCGGCGCAGGCGGCGAAGAAGCGGTCCATCTCGGGGGAGAACACCGGAGGGAGCCCGACCTGGCCCGGCGACGGGTAGTTCACCCCGCCCAGCCCGTGCTCGGCGCACCACTCGAGCTCGGCGATGGCGGCGTCGATGTCCCAGAACGGCAGCTGGGCCAGACCGAGGTTGCGCCCCGGCTCCACCGAGCAGAAGTCGACCAGCCAGCGGTTGTAGAGGGCCCGGCCGACGCCGGCCAGCTCGCGCGCCGCAGGGGCGGGAATGCCGTTGCCCAACGAGTTCATGTAGTCGAACGGGAAGGGTTGGCCGTTGAGGCTGTCGTGGAAGACGATGCCCCCGGTGACCCCGTCGGCGTCCATGTCGGACACCTGGGCGTGGGCGTCGAAGTGGCCCATCGTCTGCTGGTTGCGGGCTCGACCCGCCCAGTACTCGTCGGAGAAGCCCCGAAGCTCGAAGAAGGTGTTGTAGTCGGCCGCGGTCGCGCCGAACTCGTCGAACTGCTCGAGATAGGCCTGAGGGCAGTAGGGCCGGAAGTCCTCGGGGCGCGGACCGACATGGGTGTCGGCGGAGAACACCATGAGCGGAGACGTGTCCCCGGTCGCGTGCGCCCCCGATGTCGTGGATGCCTCGGTCATGTCGCCACCCCCAGCCGCACACCTAATGCGTGGCCATTAGGCTGATCGCTGGGCGCCGTCCCGTCAACCGCTCCTTCGGCCGATCGCTCGCGACCCGCAGGGCATGGATCCGTACACTGCACGAATGTCCTTGCAGGGATCGAGCGGAACCACCGCGGCGCTCGAGGCGCTGGCTGCTCGCGAGAGCCCGAACGCGCGAGGTGAGGCCACCCGGGAGCGGATCATCGTCGCCGCCGAGCGGCTCTTCGCCGAGCAGGGAATCGACGCGGTGCCGTTGCGCGACATCGGTCTCGCCGCCGGTCAGAAGAACTCGGTCGCCGTGCAGTACCACTTCGGCGATCGGGAGAACCTGATCCGGGCGGTGGCGTCACATCGGGCCGCCTTCGTCGAGCAGATCCAGGTCGAGCTGCTCGCCGAGCTCGAAACGACCGGTCGCCCGCCGAGGGCCACCGACCACGTGCGGGCGTTCGTCGTGTCCCTCGCCCGGAACGTCTCCGAGGACAACCACTACGTGCCGTTCCTGTCCCGGTACATGGTCGAGCGGGGCGGCTACGGCGGCCTCGAGCTGTCGGTGCCGAGCGACACCGTGGCCGGGCTGACGCGCCTGTTGCGGAGCAGCCTTCCCGACCTGCCCGACCCGGTGATCGACCGGCGCTGGGAGATCGTGATGACCACCACGGTCAACACGCTCGGCCGCTACCAGATGGCCCTGCACGCCGACCGGCTCGACGCGCCGCTCGACGAGCTGGTCGACGACCTCGCGCGGTTCCTTGCCGTCGGGCTGGCCGCGCCGCTGGACCTCGACTAGGGCGGATCGTCGTGCGGTGCTGTCAGGCGCGGGTCTGCTCGGTGCCGTGCCCGACCCGGGCGATGAACGCACCGGTCTTGGCCGGGGCCCACATCTCCGCGGTGTGGAAGGTGAGGACCTCGCCGCTGCTGTGTTCGGTCACGGTGAAGCGCAGCTCGGCGAAGACGTACCAGTCGTCGGTCACCTGCGAGAGGCGCTGGACGGACTGGACCTCGTAACGGGCGAAGAAGGCGTCGTAGTACGCCCGGTGCTCATCGGTGCCTTTGATGGCGGTGATGGTTCCGGTGTCGTTGACGTAATCGCGCACGGTGGAGCTGACCCCGTCGTGAAGCGTGCTCAGCACCGCATCGACGTCGTTGGCCCTCAGCCCGTCGAGGAAGGCTTCGAAGTTCTCGTAGATCCGCTCACGGGCCAGGAGCGGATCGGACGGGATGAGGTTCGGCTCGTCCGACCCGCCGAGCGCCTCGACGGGATAGCGGATCCAGACCAGCTCGCCGGTGATTCCCGGCCCTCCGCCGGAGGGGAAGATGCCCAGCGTCTGGACGGTGTGGACGTTGTCCGGCGTCTCCTTCATGCACGCCCGGGAGATGTTGTCCTGGAACGTGTACCAGGTGCCGCGGATCTCGGTGAGCCCGATGACCTGCAGCAGGTCGCTCATGCCGCGGATCATCTCGTAGGCCTCGGCGATCTCCTCCCGCGTCGTGATGCGGGGCATGGAGACGGTGCCGTCCGCCTCGATCTGTGGCATCACCATGTAGGCGTACGGCCCCTCTTCGGTGAGCGTGTCGTAGAGAGGCCCGTAGATTCCTGTGGTCGCCTTGATCTCCTCCTCGATGTGCCAGATCGACTGGTCGTAGGCGTGGGCCGACGCGGCGGCGTGGAGTCGAAGGATCTCCGGATCGATGTCGAGTGCAGGCATGGTCGGCCCCCAGCGAGTTCTAATCCTCAGCCATTAGTGCTGTGGCCGCTCACTCTAGCCACGGGCTCAGCTTCGCGGAGAGCGAGCACGAGCGCCGATCCGGCATCCGTGCGGAGGTCGGCTCGACCCCGACCATCAAGCGTCCGGCGCGACGGGTCGATGATGATCGGGCCATGTTCACGCCTCGTCGCTCCACGACGATCGGCCTGGCCCTCGTCAGCGGACTCGCGCTGCTCGGCTCTGCCTGCAGCGACTCCGGCGACGAGGCCACGCCGGACACGACCACGCCGGCCGCCGCCGGGCGCAGCACGACGACGACTGCGCCCGCCGCGAGCGACACCGTCACCATCCCCCTGACCGTCGAGTCGTCCTCCGAGGGCGCCAGGGTGGTCGTCCAGGCGTCGGTCGGCGGTGGCCCCACCGTGCCGATGCTGCTCGACACGGGCTCCTCCGGCGTCGTGGTGGCATCGTCGGCGCTCGGCTCGGAGGCGCAGGTCGGTACCGAGAGCGCCCAGATCCCCTACATCGATGTCACCGTCACCGGCACGGTCGCACAGGCGACCGTGACGATGGGTTCGCTGTCGACCACCTCGCCGATCGCCGTCATCGATGTCACCGGCGCCACCTGCGGCACCGACGGCAGCAACCCTCGGTCGTGCGACGTCCGCGGCGCCTTCGGCGACGGCGTGCAGGGAGTCATCGGCATCGGGTTGTCTGACGGGCCCAGCCCGGCGTCGCCCGACTTCAGCCCGCTGCTCCAGATGGGGGCGCCCTATGACGAGGGCTTCACCGTCGAGCTGCCGCCCTCGGGCTCGGGTGACGGTTCCCTCGTCGTCGGGCCCGTCGACGCCCCGAGCGGCGCGGTGTCCGTGCCGCTGGTGGCGTCGAGCTCGCCGACCTACCCCAACGGGCTCACCGCCTGGGCCAAGGACGTCGAGCTGTGCTGGACGGTCGGTTCGGCCGACGGGTGCGGACCCACCGACCTCGACGTCGGCAGCGCGCTCACCGCGTTGTCCCCCTCAGCGCTCCCTGGCCTTCCGACCGGGAGCGACGAGGAGGTCGACCTCGGTAGCCCGGTGACGGTCGCCCAGACCGAGCGCGGCCTGCCGTTGTGGTCGTTCACCGCCGGTTCCACCGTCTCCGACGATCTGGTGGTCTCGTCGACCGACCTCGGCACGACGACCCAGTTCAACACCGGCATCGCCTTCTTCTTCGCCAACGTGGTCGGTTACGACAACGCCCATGGCCAGCTCTGGATCTGGCCCCAGGGCGGCGGCTCCGCCGCCTCGAAGGTCTGATCGGCGTCCGCCGGGAGCAACTAAGTCTCCTGCCTCAGTACCTGGCTACGCTTGCCGGCGCTCGGCCGCTCGGGTGCGGTCGGCGTGCGAGGGGGACGGCATGGCTGAGGTGGACGATCGCATCGTGTTGAACGAGATGTTCAACACCTATGCGGACGCGCTCGACCGCAAGGAATGGGAGCTGCTCGACGGGTTCTTCACCGACGAGGCCCTCGGCGAGTTCCGGTCCCGCGACCCGCGCATGCAGCCG
>DATDIY010000012.1:0-3344 GCA_036520815.1 Acidimicrobiales bacterium | reverse complement strand
GCCGTCGACCTCGGCGAGGTTGGGCATGCGGTCCTTCAGATCCGAGGCCACGCGGGCCTCGAACAGATCCGGGGGCTCCACCACATGGGAGTCCGCGGAGATCACGTTGTACTTGCTGTCAGGCATCGGTCTCCTGCCGCGGATGGATCATCGATTCGGTGTCACACGGCTCGAGGCGCCCCGAGCCGTGGATCATGCGCTGGACGGCCCCGGCCGACAGCGCGTTGCACCGCCGAGCATACAAGTGGCAGTTCCTACCAAAAGAACTGGACAGCCAGCTCAGTGGGACTGGACACCCCATGTGTGGCACGCTGCGAGGGTGGGGAACGAGGTCGGGGATCTCGGTCCCTCTGATCCGATCTCCCCCTGCCTCGAGCAGTCGATCGAGCGGTCGACGACGACCACAAGAGAGGACGACATGAGCTCCGAGAACCCCCGTCCGGAATCGACGTCGCCCGCCGGCGCGTGTGCCGGCCTGCGCGTCCTCGATCTGACCCAGGGCCTCGCCGGCCCGATGGCCACCATGATCCTGGCCGACTTCGGTGCCGAGGTCGTCCGCGTCGAGCCCGCCGACGGCGATCCCGGCTGGGACACGCCGGGCTACCTCCTCCTGCAGCGAGGCAAGAAGAGCATCGACCTCGACGTGCACTCTGCTGCCGGCCAGGCCGAGATCCGCCGCCAGATCACCGGCTTCGACGTGGTCGTGGAGAGCCTCGGACCAGGCGTCGCCGACGACGCCGGCATCGGCTACGCCGCGCTCTCGGAGCTGAACCCGGGCCTGGTGTTCGCCAGCGTGACCGGCTGGGGCCCGAGCGGTCCCTTCTCCCACCTCAAGGCCGACGACGCGCTCGTCATGGCCAAGTCCGGGATCATGCGGTACCAGCCGGGCTGGTACGGCGGCGATCGGCCGGTGTACCGGTCGTGCCCCGACCCGTCGTACTTCGCCGGGATGCTGCTCGTGCAGGGGGTGCTCGCCGCCCTCCGGGTCCGCGACGTCACCGGCGAGGGCCAACTCGTCGAGACCAACCTGATGCAGGCGCTGACGTGCCGGCAGAACCCGGCCGTGCGGTGGCTGCTCCGCGAGAACGAGGAGCTCCCGTCCGAGGCCAAGCCCGGCGGACCCGAGATCCTCAGCGAGAAGCACGTGCTCCCGCACCACATGGATCCGCGGGTGATCAACCTGATCGGCATGCGGGTGGAGACCAAGGACGGCCGCTGGCTCGTCCACTCCCACACCGAGCCGAAGTTCTTCCCGGCGTGGATCGAGACCGTCGGGCTCGACTGGATCTGGGACGACGAGCGGTTCAAGGGCGCCCCCCACGACGTGACCATCGAGAACAAGGACGAGCTCATCGCCATCGTCCAGAAGCGGATGAAGGAGAAGACAGCGGCCGAGTGGATGGAGCTGTACGTCGCCAACGGCAACGTGTGCGGCGACACCATCGAGACCACCCAGGAAGCGCTCCGCCATCCGCAGACGACGGCGGCCGGCCTCGTGGTCACCATCGAGGACCCGCGCGTGGGCTCGACCGTGCAGGTCGGTCCGCTCGCCCGCATCGCCGGGGCGCCGGCGTCGGTCGACCAGCCCGCCCCGATCCCCGGTGCAGACACCGATCAGGTCGTGGGGGCCGACGTGGTCTCCACCTCCCAGGGTGGTCCGACCGGTGCCTCGCTGAGCCGGCCCCTCGAGGGGGTCACCATCATCGAGGCGGCCTACTACTACGCCACGCCGTTCGCCACCGCCCTGCTCGCCGAGCGCGGCGCGCGTGTCATCAAGATCGAGCCGCTCCGCAAGGATCCCTACCGGGTCATCGCCAGCTTCGGCAAGGGCGACCCCGTCCTCAACCTCGGCCACAACAACATGGTCCGGGCCTTCCAGGGCAAGGAGGACATCGCCCTGAACCTCAAGGACCCCGAAGGCCAGGAGGTCCTGCGGCGACTGGTCGAGAAGGCCGACGTGTTCGTGCACAGCTTCCGCTCCGGCGTGCCCGAGTCGCTCGGGATCGACGAGGCCTCGCTGCGCACGATCAACCCGAACCTGCTGTACCACTACGGCGCGTCGTACGGCTCGACCGGCCCCTACGCCAAGCAGCCGGCGATCGATCCGATCATCGCCGCCTACGCCGGCACCACGGCCCACCAGGCCGGGGCGGGCAACGCCCCGCTCACCGAGACCGGCGCCGATCCCGTCGCCGCCACCGGGCACGCCACGGCCATGATGCTCGGCCTGTTCGCCCGCGACCGCACCGAGACGGGCCAGTCGCTCGAGTCGTGGATGATCGTCTCGAACATCTACCTCAACGCCCAGGACGCCATCGCCTACGACGGCAAGCCGGAGCGGGCCGAGGTCGACGGTCAGCAGCTCGGCACCGGTCCCACGAACCGCCTCTACGAGACGGCACCGGTCGGCCCCGACGTCGAGATCAGCCCCCACATGAACCCGACGCCGCACTGGGTGTTCCTGGCGGCCGAGCTCGACGACGAGTTCGCCAAGTTCTGCGCCGTGGCCGGCAGCGACCTGGCCGCCGACGACCGCTTCGCCACCGCTACGGCTCGCGCCGAGAACCTCGAGGCGCTGACCGACGAGCTCGAGGCCCTGTTCCTCACCCGCTCGGCCCCCGAGTGGGAGGCGCTCATGGTCGCCGAGGGCGTGGGGTGCGTGATGGCCGACGCGGCATCGCACTTCGCCTTCCTCTACGAGGACGCCCAGGCCCAGGCGGCCGAGATGATGACGGAGGCGTACCACCCGAGCTTCGGTGGCACCTACTGGCGCTACGCACCGCTGCTGCGGTTCTCGAAGACCCCGGGCGTCGCCGGAGCGTTCTGCGAGTTCGGGGAGCACACCCGATCCGTGCTCGCCGAGCTCGGCTACTCCGAGGACGAGATGGAGAAGCTCAAGGACACCGGCGTGGTCGCCTGGTCCGAGGGCGAGTAGCCCGCAACGGCGACCCGCTCAGCCGAGCCGAGTCGATCTGACCTAGTCTTCACGAGGACTTAGACGCGCGTCGGGGGGCACGCGTCGGGCTCCGAGGGCGGTTCTCGCCAACCGAGACTCCGCAGTGGTCGGCAACTCAGGGGGAACGATGAGAATGGTTGACCGGAAGATTGGACGCGCGCTGATCGCGCTCGTCGCGATGATCGGACTGCTGGCCACGGCCTGCAGCAGCGACGACGAACCCGCCGAGCCGACGGCGGGCACAGAGGCCTCCGCCGAGGTCAACCGCGACGGCACCCTCAAATGGGGATACGACCTCGTCCAGAACGGGCAGTTCTCCTGGGAGCCGGGCGCGACCCCTGCCATCACCAGCCTCGAGTCCGCCTACTACCTGGTGTACGGGCGGCTC
>DATDIY010000011.1:0-6825 GCA_036520815.1 Acidimicrobiales bacterium | reverse complement strand
CGATCTCGAGGACCTTGCTGTCGCGGTAGTGCCGGGCCACCGCGGTCTCGTCCATGAATCCGGCGCCGCCGAACACCTGGGTGGCGGTGCGGGTGGCCGACACGGCCGCCTCGGTGGCGAAGAGCTTGGCGATGGCCGCCTCCCGCTTGAACGGCTGGCCCTGGTCGCGCAGCCACGCCGCCCGGTAGACGAGCGCCTGGGAGGCTTCGAGGGCGACCTGCAGGTCAGCGATCTGGAACGCCACCGCCTGGTAGGTGCCGATCGCTCGCCCGAAGGCGGTGCGCTCCTGGGCGTAGGCGAGCGAGTCGTCGAGGCAGCGCTTGATGACGCCGACGGCCATGGCGGCGATGGCGATGCGCCCGTCGTCGAGGATGGCGAGCAGCTGGGCGAAGCCCCGCCCTCGGGTGCCGAGCAGGTTGGCGGCCGGCACCCGACAGCCGGTGAAGGTGAGACCGTGGGTGTCGGAGGCGTGCCAACCCATCTTGCGGTAGGCGGGCTGCACCTCGAAGCCCGGCGTGCCACTGGGCACGATGATCGTCGACACCTCGTTGGGCCCGGTGCGGGCGGTGATGGTGACGATCGACGTGATCGACGTGCCGGAGTTGGTGATGAACGCCTTCTCTCCGTCGATCACCCACTCGTCGGTGCTCTCGTCGAGCGTCGCCGTCGTGCGGGTGGCGCCGGCGTCGCTGCCGGCGTCGGGCTCGGTCAGGCCGAAGCCGCCGAGGGCCTGCCCGGCGCAGAGGTCGGGGAGCCATTGCTCCTTCTGGGCCTCGGTGCCGAAGGCGGCGATGGGGTTGGCGCCGAGGCCGACTCCCGCTTCGAGCGTGATGGCGAGCGACTGGTCGGACCAGGCGATCTCCTCGAGGGCGATGCACAGCCCGGTGAGATCGCCGCCGGCGCCGTAGGGCTCGGGGAAGGGGATGGCGAACAGCCCGAGGTCACCCATGGCCTTCACCGTCTCGACCGGGAAGGTGCCGTCGCGATCCCAGTCGGCGGCGTGAGGCTCGATCTCCTTGCGGGTGAAGTCGCGGACGACCGACCGCAGAGCTTCGTGCTCGTCGGAGAGGTAGGGGTTCACAGGTGGGGGGTGCTTTCTAGACCGGCGGCACGCCGTGCCGCTTCGGGAGGACGGGGCGGTCCCCGTGGGCCGCATGCTCGAGGCGCAGGACGAGCTCCCGGCGGAGGTGGTCGGCGGGGATGACGGCGTCGACGACCAGCTCGGAGGCCAGTCGGAGCAGGTCGACGTCCTCCTCGTAGAGCGCTCGCTTCTCGTCCACGAAGCGGGCCCGCTCCTCCGGGTGCTCGATCGCCTCGATGCGGTTGGCGAACACGGCGTTGATCGCCGCCTCCGCTCCCATCACCGCGACCCGGGCATGGGGGAGCGCGATCACGGCGTCACTGCCGAATGCGGGACCGGCCATGGCATAGAGCCCGGCGCCGTAGGCCTTGCGGACGATGACGCAGAACTTCGGGACCGTCGCCTCGGACATGGCCGTGATCATCTTGGCGCCGTGGCGGATGATGCCCTGGCGCTCGACCTGGGTGCCGATCATGAACCCGGGGACGTCGGCCAGGAAGATCAGCGGGATGTTGAAGGCGTCGCAGCACCAGATGAAGCGCGCCGCCTTGTCGGCGGAGTCGACGAACAGCACCCCGCCGATGTGGGCGGAGTTGTTGGCCACGATGCCCACCGGGGCGCCGTCGATGCAGCCGAACCCGACGATCACTTCGCGAGCGAAGAGTGGCTTGACCTCGAAGAACGACTCGGCGTCGATGATGCCGTCGATCACGTCGTGCATGTCGAACGGCACCCGCTCGTCGGCGGGGATGTCGTCGTCGGTGAGGTCGCGAGCCGGAGGCGCGGGCTGGTAGCGAGGTGGCTTCTCGGCGCTGTTCACCGGGAAGTAGGTGAGATAGGCGCGGGCCTGGTCGATGGCGTCCTCGTCGTCGACCGCGAGGTTGTCGGCGCAGCCCGACACGGTGGCGTGCATCCGAGCTCCGCCCATCTCCTCGAGCGTGGTGATCTCGCCGACCACCATCTCGGCCATCCGGGGCGACCCGAGGTACATGCTGGCGTTGCCCTCGACCATGAAGACCACGTCGCAGAAGGCGGGCACGTAGGCGCCACCGGCGGCCGAGGGGCCGAAAAGGCAGCAGATCTGCGGGACCATGCCCGAGAGCTGGATCTGGTTGTGGAAGATGCGCCCGGCGCCTCGGCGGCCGGGGAACAGCTCCACCTGGTCGGTGATGCGAGCTCCGGCGGAGTCGACCAGCCACACCAGCGGCACCCGTTCGCGCAGCGCGGCCTCGGTCGCCCGGATCATCTTCTCGACGGTGCGCGCCCCCCACGAGCCGGCCTTCACGCTCGGGTCGTTGGCGACGACGATGGCGAGGCGACCGTCGACCCGACCCCGGCCCGTCACCACGCCATCGGCGGGCAGGTCACCGGCGGAGCCGTTGGCCAGCTGACCGTCTTCGACGAAGGTGCCCTCGTCGAAGAGCAGGTCGATGCGCTCGCGGGCGGTGAGCTTCCCCTGGCTGCGCAGCTTGTCGAGCGCCCGAGGGGTGGGCTCCAACGTGTTCTCGTGGGCCTCGCCGAGCGGTCCGGGTAGCGGCACGGTGACCAACGTTAGATGGTGGGCCGCCGCCGTCAGACCCATGTCCAAGTGGAGCCGGAGCCTCCGCGCTCGGCCACTGCGGCCAGGCGCAACGCCATCGGTCGGAACACCAGCCGGTGGAACGGCGACACGGCCAGCCAGTACGCGCGTCCGCTCAGGCCCCGGGGATGGAACAGGGCTCGCTGACGGAGCCGGGCTCGCCCCTCCTCGGTCGGCTCGATCGTCCACTCCAGCCATGCCTCGCCGGGCAGGCGCATCTCGGCCCGCAGGCGGAGCAGTCGAGGCTCCTCGAGGGCCTCCACCCGCCAGAAGTCGAGTGGGTCGCCGACTCTCAGCCGGTCGGGGTGTCGCCGACCACGACGCAGACCGACCCCACCGGCGATGCGGTCCAGGCCGCCCCGGATCACCCACAGCCACTCGCCGGCGAGCCAACCCCGCTCTCCGCCGATGCCCAGGATCGCGGTGAACACCTCCTCCGGGGTGGCGTCGACCTCGATCTCCTGCACGTCGCTCAGGACGGTCCCGCCCGACCAGTCGGGATCGGCCGGGAGCGGGTCGGCGGGCGAACGGCCCCTCAGCTCGGCATCCGCCCACGTCGTGGCCACGTCCAGGTCCATGAGCTTGTGGAGCGCGAGCTCGACGGCCTGGCGGTAGGGGAGGGGGTCGCGGGGGACGATCTCCCGGATGGCCGGGTCGTGGACGACGACCTCGTTGGCGAGGCTGTCGATGAGCGGGCGGGCCAGGTCGGCCGGCAGCGGCGTGACGAGACCGACCCAGTGCGACGAGAGCGAGGGCGACAGGACCGGCACCCGCACGATCAGCCGGCGGCGCAGACCGGCCACCTCGGCGAAGGTGTCCATCATCTGGCGGTACGTCAGCACGTCGCTGCCGCCGATCTCGAGCACCCGGCCGTAGGCCTGGGGTTCGCCCAGCACGCCCACGAGGTAGCCGAGCACGTCCCGGACGGCGATCGGCTGGCACCGCGTGTCGACCCACCGCGGCGTCACCATCGCCGGCAGGACCTCGGTCAGGTGCCGCAGCATCTCGAACGACGCGCTGCCCGAGCCGATGACGACCGCGGCGCGCAGCTCGGTGCACGGGACCGGACCCGAGGCCAGCACCCGGCCGACCTCGTGACGGCTGCGGAGGTGGGGCGAGAGCTCGGCGGTCTGGTCGTCGCCGAGCCCGCCCAGGTAGATGATCTGCTCGAGGCCCGCGTCGGCGGCGGCGTCGCGCACGTTGGCGGCCATCTGGCGGTCGCGGTCCTCCCAGTCTCCTCGTCCGCCGATCGAGTGGAGCAGGTGGTAGACGGTGCTCGCCCCCGCGCAGGCGACCGCCAGCGCCTCGGGGTCGGTGGCGTCACCGCGCACCACGTCGACCGCGCCCTGCCATTCCTCGGCATCGAGCTTCGACGGGGTGCGGACCATCGCTCTCACCCGATGGCCGGCGGCGACCAGATCGGCGACGAGGCGCCGACCGATGTAGCCGGTGGCTCCGAGCACCAGCACGGGCCGCGCGTCGGAAGGGACGGGCGGGCGCTCCGGTGAGGTCGTGGTCTCCATGTCGTCGCCTTCCTACCCCTCACCGCGCGTCCGGTGTCGGGTCGGGCGGCCGATAGGTTGGCCCGCACCCGCCGGGCGGAGGAGGTTCCGTTGATCGTCACCACTGCCCAGGGCCGCTTGGAGGGTCTCGAGGGCGACGGGGTTTGGCACTTCCGAGGCATCCCGTATGCGGCACCCCCCGTGGGGGAGCGCCGTTTCCGCCCGCCGGCACCGCCTGCGTCCTGGGACGGCGTTCGACCAGCGAAGGAGTTCGGGTCGGTCTCGTGGCAGGGCAACACCGGGGTGTCGCTGCTGCTCGGCGAGAAGGGCGGCGACGCCTCGGAGGACTGCCTGTTCCTGAACGTCACCACGCCGGCGTGCGACGACGACGCCCGGCCGGTGCTCGTGTGGATCCACGGCGGCGGCTTCATGAACGGCTCGTCATCGTCCTCCTGGTACGAACCCACGAGGATGGCGAGTCGGGGCGACGTCGTGGTCGTGACCGTGAACTACCGGCTCGGTGCGCTCGGGTTCCTCTGGTTGGGCGACCTCGACACCGACTACACGTCGAGCGGCGTCAACGGTCTCCTCGACCAGGCGGAGGCGCTGCGCTGGGTGCAGCAGAACATCGCCGCCTTCGGTGGTGACCCCGGCAACGTCACCCTGTTCGGCGAGTCGGCGGGGGCGATGAGCGTGTCGACCCTCCTGGCCCTGCCCACCGCTCGTGGCCTCTTCCACCGGGTCGTCGCCCAGAGCGGTGCGGCCTCCAACACGTTCGATCGCCGGGTGGCCGGGGAGATCACCTCGTCGGTGATGAACCGCCTCGGGGTCACCGAGCTCGACGGGCTCCTCGCCGTCGAGCCGTCGGCTCTCAGCGCCGCCGCGGTCAAGGTCACCGGCGAGGTCTTCCACGACCCCGGCCGCATCGCCGGTCCCACCGGCATCGCCCTGGCGATGGCGTTCCAGCCGGTGGTCGACGGCGAATGGCTCCCTGAGGACCCGCTCGAGGCGATGCGCGCCGGCACCGCCGCCGACGTCGCGGTCGTGGTCGGATCCAACGCCGACGAGTGGAACCTCTTCCGTCTCCTCAGCCCCGGAGGGTTGGACCACCCGGAGCTGCTCGACCGACTCGATCGGATCTTCGGTGCCGGCCACGTGATCCACGACACCTACGCCGCCGTTCGTCCCGACGCCGGTCCCGACGAGCTGTGGAGCGCGATCCTCACCGACGCCACGTTCCGGATCCCTGCGGTACGCCTGCTCGAGGCGCGGGCCGAGGGTGGGGCGATCAGTCCGTCGTACCAGTACCTGTTCAGCTGGCCGACCCCGGCGTTCGGCGGCCTGGTCGGCTCCTGCCACGCCCTGGAGATCCCGTTCGTGTTCGGGACGATGGAGAGCGCGCAGGCCGAGCTCGTTCTGGGTGGGTCGACCGGCCCCGAGCTCTGGGCGCTGTCGGATGCGATCCAGGACGCGTGGTTGGCGTTCGCCCGCACCGGCAGGCCTTCCGTGCCGAGGGCACCGGCATGGCCGGCCTGGGATCGCGAGGTCCGCAGCGTGATGCGACTCGACACCACCCGCGAGGTGCTCTCCGATCCGTCGGCCGCCGAGCGGGAGCTGTGGGAAGGCGTGCTGTGAGCGGCGACGGACGGCCCGCGGTCGTGCTGCTCTCGGGCGGGCTCGACTCGACGACCTGTCTCGCCATCGCGCAGGCCGAGGGCTTCTCGCCGGTCGCGTTGAGCTTCCGCTACGGCCAACGCCACACCGTCGAGCTCGACTGCGCCCGGCGGATCGCCGCCACCGCCGGAGTCGAGCACCTCGTCACCGACATCGACCTGGCCGCCTTCGGAGGCTCCGCGCTGGTCGACGCCTCGCTCGAGATCCCCAAGCACGATGACGTGTCCGAGCTCGCAGACGAGGCCGCGGGTGGCGAGATCCCCATCACCTACGTGCCGGCCCGCAACACCATCTTCTTGAGCTTCGCCCTCGCCGTGGCCGAGGTCCGCGGCGCCACCGATGTGGTCATCGGGGTCAATGCCGTCGACTACTCGGGCTACCCCGACTGCCGGCCCGAGTTCGTCGCTGCCTTCGAGGCGATGGCCAACCTGGCGACCCGGGCGGCCGTGGAGGGCCGACGGCTCACGATCCACACGCCGCTCATCGAGATGACCAAGGCCGACATCATCCGGCGCGGGATCGAGCTCGGCGTCGACTACGGCCTCACCTCCACCTGCTACGACCCGGGCGCCGACGGCGGCGCGTGCGGTCGCTGCGACGCCTGCCTCCTGCGGGCCCGGGGCTTCGCCGACGCCGGCATCGCCGACCCGACCCGCTACACCGGGGGCTGAGGAGGGCCCGATGTCGACCTATCTGGTGAAGGAGGTGTTCCTCACCCTGCAGGGGGAGGGGGCCCACGCCGGTCGGCCCGCCGTGTTCTGCCGTTTCACCGGCTGCAACCTCTGGTCGGGCCGGGAGGAGCACCGCGCCGACGCCGTCTGCCGGTTCTGCGACACCGACTTCGTCGGCACCGACGGCCCCGGCGGAGGTCAGTTCCGGGGCGCAGCTGCCCTGGCCGCGCACGTGCGCAGCTTCTGGCCCGCGGATACAGGTGGCTTCGTGGTGTGCACCGGCGGCGAACCCACCCTGCAGCTCGACGACGAGCTGGT
>DATDIY010000010.1:0-12242 GCA_036520815.1 Acidimicrobiales bacterium | reverse complement strand
CAGCGCCGGCACCCTGGCCGAGGTGGCCCGGGAGCTCGGCGTCGGCGAGGCGCTCCGGCTGGGCAAGGGCGAGGTCGGCAGCGGAGGTCGCTCGAAGGCCTCGATCCTGGCCGACGCCATGGAGGCGATCATCGGCGCCGTCTACGTCGACGCCGGCATGACCGAGTCCCGACGGGTGGTGCTCGAGCTGTTCGGCGAGCACATCAGCAGCGAGGTCGCCGGTCCCGGCGGCCCCGGCGGCTCCGACAAGAAGACCCTCCTCCAGGAAGCTGCGGCCCGAGTGTTCGACGTCGCGCCGAGCTACGCCTTGACCGACGAGGGTCCCGATCATGAGAAGCGGTTCTTCGCCACCGTGCGCATCGGCGACGACGTCGCCGGCCGGGGCGAGGGCCGATCGAAGAAGCAGGCCGAGCAGGCCGCCGCAGGCGACGCCTTGGGTCAGCTGCAACGGCTCGAGGAAGCTCGAGTCACACAGGAGAGCGAGCGGGGACATGCCTGAGCTACCCGAGGTCGAGACCATCCGGCGGGAACTGGAGCGGGAGGTCGTCGGCAAGAAGATCAAGGCGGTGGAGGTCACCGGCAAGCGGTCGATCCGTCGCCAGACGCCGGCCGAGTTCGCCTCGCGGCTCGAGGGCGTCAAGATCAGCGGGGCCCAGCGCAAGGGCAAGTACCTGCTGCTGCCGTTGGACGACGGTGAGGTCCTGGTGATCCACCTCCGGATGTCGGGACAGCTGCTGCGGGCGGCGCCCAAGGACCCGGTCGACAAGCACACCCACGTCACGATCTCGTTCACGCAGGGCGGCCAGCTCCGCTTCGTCGATCCGCGGACCTTCGGAGAGATGTTCCTCGCCACGCCCGACGAGATCACGTCGGAGATCGAGGAGCTGTCGACGCTGGGGGTCGATCCGGTCGAGACACCGATGTCGTGGGTCGACTTCGGGCACCTGCTGCGCTCCAAGAAGATGAAGCTCAAGGCGTTCCTCACCGACCAGTCGATGATCGCCGGCATCGGGAACATCTACAGCGACGAGATCCTCTTCGACTCGGGCCTGCGCTACGACCGCGACACCGACTCGCTCACCACCCAGGAGATCCGGCGGCTCTACCGTTCGCTGGTCGAGATCCTCCACGAAGCCATCAAGTACGGCGGCTCGACGCTGGCCGACCAGGGGTACGTCGACATCAACGGCAAGCCGGGCGAGTACCAGCAGCACCACCAGGTCTACGACCGTGAGAAGCAGCCGTGTCGCCGGTGTCGGCGCCACGACATCGTGAAGTCGAAGTTCGCCGGCCGTTCCACCTTCTACTGCGAGGTGTGCCAGGTCTGATGTACCTCAAACGGCTGCAGATGAAGGGCTTCAAGTCCTTCGCCGACACGACCACCCTCGACCTGGAGACCGGCGTCACCGTCGTGGTCGGTCCGAACGGTTCGGGCAAGTCGAACGTGGTCGATGCCATCGGGTGGGTGCTCGGGGCCCAGGCCCCGTCCGCGGTGCGGTCGCAGAAGATGGACGACGTCATCTTCGCCGGTACGTCCAAGCGCTCGGCGTTGGGGCGGGCGGAGGTGAGCCTCACCATCGACAACGGCTCGAAGATCCTGCCCATCGAGTTCTCCGAGGTCACGATCACCCGCACGCTGTTCCGATCGGGCGACAGCGAGTACGCCCTCAACGGCGTGCCCTGCCGGTTGCTCGACATCCAGGACCTGCTCTCCGATTCCGGCGTCGGCCGCCAGCAGCACGTGATCATCTCGCAGGGTCAGATCGACGCCGTCCTCAACGCCCGGCCCGAGGAGCGGCGGGCGGTCATCGAGGAAGCGGCTGGCATCTTGAAGTACCGCCGCCGCAAGGAGAAGTCCGAGCGCCGCCTGGCCGCCACCGAGGGCAACCTCACCCGGTTGCAGGACCTCCTGCGTGAGGTACGTCGTCAGCTGCGTCCGCTCGAGCGTCAGGCCGATGCCGCCCGCCGCCATGCCGGCGTGGTCGCCGAGCTGCACGCCCTGCGCGTCTACACCTCCGGGCGCGAGCTCGACTCCCTGCGCACCCGGCTCGAACAGGGGGCCCGCAGCCGGGCCGAGCTGGCCGAGGTCGAGGGTCGGCTGCGCCGCACGCTGGCCGAGCTCGACACCCAGGTGATGGCCACGGAGGCCGATCTCACCGCCATGGGCGGTGACGATCTCGGCGACGACCTGGCCCAGTACGAGTCGCTGTTCCAGCAGGCCCGTGGCATCACCGCAGTGCTGACCGAGCGCCGCCGGGGCCTGGAGCGGGCCCGCGGTGCGTCGATCGACCAGGGTGTGGTGGCGTCACTCGAGTCCGAGGCGGCTCGACTCACGGGCGAGCTCGCCGACGTGGAGTCGGAGGCGGAGCGGTTCGCCCCGCTCGCCGCCGAGCTGGCCGCGGCCGAGGCCACCCTGGCCTCCGAGCGTCAGGACTTCGAAGCCGAATGGGCCGCGGGTGTCCCCGCCCCGACCGGGGCCGCCGCCGAGGTCCGCGGTGAGCTGGCCGCTCTGCGCTCCGCCGCTGACCGCGGCACCTCCGAAGCCGACCGGGTCCGCACCCGGGCCGACGGGTTGACCGAACGGATCGAGCACCTGGCCGCCGAAGCCGAGCGACTGCGCGCCGACCTGGTCGAGTCCGAGGCGGCCGAGCTCCCCCTCGTCGACGCGATCGATGGGGCCGAGCGTCGGCGCGCCGCGGCCGAAGCGGCAGTGGCAACGGCCGAGGACGACCACCGCAAGGCCGAAGCCGACCTCAACGCCTGGCAGGCCCGGGTCGAGGCCCTGGCCCTCGCCCTCGACGAAGCCCGTTCCCGAGCGGGCACCGAGCGCCTGGCCGGCATCGACGGTGTGCTCGGCACCGTTCTCGACCTGGTCGAGATCGACCCCGGATGGGAGGGCGCCTTCGAGGCCGCCGCCGGCGACGCAATGGCCGCGGTGGTGGTGGACGGCGTCGACACCGGCCGCCGCGCCCTCGATGCCCTCCACGGCGAAGCTCTGAGCGGTGCCGTGTTGGCCCTCGGCGCCACCCGCCTCCAACGCACCCCTCCGGCGCACGGCGAGCCGCTGCGGCGTCACGTGCGGTCCCGTCGCCCCGACGTCGAGCCGCTGCTCGATGCCCTCGTCGGCGCCGCAGTGGTGGTCGACGGCAGCTGGCGAGAGGCGCTCGACGTCGCCCTCGCCCATCCTGAGGCCACCGTGGTCACCGTCGATGGCGACCGCTTCGGGCTGAGCGGCTGGCGGGTCGGCGTGGCCGGCACCGGCGCCACCGGCGCCGCCTTGTCGGAGGCCGAGCACCGCGCCGACAGCGCCTCGGTGGCGGCCGAGCGGGCCGACGCCGTGCTGCGCTCGGCGCGAGGCGAGCTCATCGAGGCCCGCGCTGCGGAAGACGCCCTGGCCAAGCAGCTCGACGACAACGACAACCAGCTGGCGGCGGCCGGCGACCGGCTCCAACGGGTCGAGACCGACCGCCGTGACGCCGCCACCGAGGCCGAGGCGCTCCGCGGTCACCTGACCGAGCTCACCGAGAGGGTGGCTCGAGAGGGCGAGCGCATCGCCGAGCTCGAAGCCCAGCTGCCGACGCTCGAGGCGGCCGACAGCGATCTGGCCGAGTCGGCCCGCCGCATGGCCGAGGCCAGGGCCCGACTCGAGGAGCAGGCGGCCGAGGTCGGCGCCCGTCGCAGCGACCTCGAGGTGCGCACCGCGGCCGGCACCGAACGACGCCAGTTCCTCTCCAGCCGCCTCGCCGAGGTGGAGGCTCGTCTGGAAGGGGCGACGGCCGAGCGGGCGGCGGCGGAGACCCGCCGGCTCGAGCTCGACCGCACCCAGCAGGCGCTCGACCGTCTCGCTGCGCTGGTGACCGACCGCGGCGCGGTGATCGAGGAGCGGCTGGGCGAGCTGCGCGAGCGCCGTCGCCGCCAGTCGGAGGCGGCCCGCGCCGTCGCCGTCCGCCTCGACGGGCTCCGTCGGCAGCGCGCCGACGAGGAGAAGCGGCTCACCGAGCAGCGTGAGCGGTTGCAGCGGGCCGAGATCGACCACGCCGAGGTCGAGATGCGCATCGAGGCGTCGGTCGAGGCCATCCGCCGCGACCTCGACTGCGAACCCGACGTGGCGGTGGCCGCCGAACGGCCCGAGCTTCCCGACGGCACCAATCCGGCCGCACGCATCCGCGAGCTCGAGCGTGAGCTGCGGATCATGGGCCCCATCAACCCGCTCGCCCTCGAGGAGTACGACGCCCTCCAGGAGCGCCACGAGTTCCTCCAGCACCAGCTCGACGACGTGAAGGAGAGTCGACGCGAGCTGGCCAAGGTGATCCGGGCGATCGACGTCGAGATCATCAGCGTGTTCGCCGCCGCCTTCGCCGACGTGGCCGCCAACTTCGAGGCCCTCTTCCGCACCCTCTTCCCCGGTGGTGAGGGTCGGCTCAAGCTCACCGATCCCGAGAACCTGCTCGCCACCGGCATCGAGGTCGAGGCCAAGCCGTCGGGCAAGAACGTCCGCAAGCTGTCGCTGCTGTCGGGCGGCGAGCGCTCGCTGACCGCCCTCGCCTACCTCTTCGCCGTGTTCCGCAGCCGACCCTCGCCGTTCTACGTGATGGACGAGGTCGAGGCCGCCCTCGACGACGTGAACCTCCACCGCTTCCTGGGGCTCGTCGCCGAGTTTCGCGACGAAGCCCAGCTGGTCATCGTCAGCCACCAGAAGCGCACCATGGAGGCCGCCGACTGCCTCTACGGCGTGTCGATGCAGCCCGGCGGCTCCTCCAAGGTGGTCAGCGAGAAGGTCTCGTCCTCATAGCCACGCCTCAGGGCGGGGAGAGGAGCGACAAGGCGTTGGTGCGCATGATCTTCTCGACGTCGGCCGAGTCGAGCTTCTGGATGCAGTCGGCGTAGTCGGCGGGGGTGACGGTGCCCTCGGGATGGGGCCAGTCCGAGCCGAACAGAACCCGATCGACGCCGATCAGCCCGGTGAGGCCCACGACGTCCTCCTCCGGGAACGGTGAGACCCACACCTTCTCCCGGAAGATGTCGGAGGGCCGGTCGTCGACGGTCGTCCCGAACGCCTCGATGTGGCGCTCGATCAGGCCACCGGCGTGGTCGAGGGCGTGCAGGCAGTAGTCGACCCAGCCGCACCCGTTTTCAATGCTCGCCACCCGCACGTTCGGGAAGCGACCGAACAGGTTGCCGAGCACCAGAGCGATCATGGTGTCGAGCACGGCCCGGTCCGACGCCAGCGCCCGCCACAGGGTCAGGTGGTAGCGGTAGTCGGTGATCGGCTGGCGACCCCAGAGCGACTCGAAGGCGGCCTGGTAGTCGTCGGGCCCGCCGGTGGCGTGATAGGCGACCACGATCCCCGCCTCGTTCACCCGGGCCCAGAACGGGTCCCAGACGGGGTCAGCGGGCGACCGTCCGGCGGCCGGCCCGGGTCGCACCGACACGATCTTGGCGCCGCGGTCGAGCACGAAGTCGAGCTCGTCGACCGCCATCGCCGGGTCCGACAGGGGGATGTAGGGCGGGGCGTAGATGCGGTCGTGGTGGTTGAAGCCCCAGTCCTCGTCGAGCCACTGGTTGAACGCGTGGAACGCCTTGTGGGCCATCACGATGTTCGACCGGAACTGGCCCTCGACCGAGCTCCCCAGGGTGGGGAACAGGAACGACCGCTCGACGCCCTGCTCGTCCATGACGGCCAGGCGCTCGGATCGATCGTGGTACGCCAGCGGAAGAGGCTCGAGCTCGCCGTACACGTCCTTGCCGTACGAGAGCTGCGACACCGTTGCCGTGCTGCTGGCGCTGGCCTCCGGCGCGGCGGCCGTCTTGCCCCGCTGGTGGAGCTCCTTCAGTCTGAGGTGGTAAGCCCCCGGCTTCGCAACCGGGTTGAACGTCGGGTTCGGCGGCTCGTTGGACACCTGGTTGCCGAAGATCAGGCGGCGCTTCTTGCCCTCCTGGAACCAGCGGACGAACCCCCGGACCTCCTCGTCGCCGTAGCGCTGGAAGGCGTCGGTGGCCTCGTAGTAGTGGTTGTCCGCGTCGATGATCCGGTAGTCCATCGGTGCCTCCCCCATCGGCATTTCCCCGAGAGGGAGTGTACGGGCCGACCTCGTCGCGTCAGCGGCGCAGGCCGAGGCCTTCAGCGACGAGGACCGCGCCGAACACCAGGAACAGCACCGCCATCACCGCGTTGTTGTGCAGGATCAGCCAGGAGCGGGCGTCATCGAGGCGGGCGCGGGCCTTCTCCCCGCCGACGAGGTCGTAGATGACGGCGACGGCGACGATCGAGCTGCCGATCACCACGAAAGCGGCCAGGCCGACCACCGCTTCGGCGGTCGTCGGGGCCACCTGGGCCAGGGTGGTGCCGGCAGCGAGGGCCAGCATCAGGTTCTTGGGGTTGGCCGCGAGCAGGGCGCCGAGGCCGAGGGCGGCACCGGGGCCGAGGTGGTCGACCTTGGCCATCCACGTCGGCATGGGCACCTCTGCGTCAGGGCGGGGACGGTTGCGCCACTTGCGCCCGGCCGCGCTCACGAGCAGCAGACCCAGGCCGAGCTTCAGCCACGAGACCCCGTCGGTGGCACTGTCGCTCGTGCCGACGTCGAGCCGGTCAGCCACCAGGTAGGTGACGGTGACCACGACGCTCAGCCCGACCACCCATCCGACGAGGAACGCCGGTCCGTTCACCCGTGCCCGGTTCGAGAACAGCATCGCGATCACGGCGATGATCGGGATGGGGCTGATGCCGACGCCGACCGCGAACGCCAGCACCGCTCCGATGGCCTGGGCCATCTCCACCTCCGCACATCGACGTCGGGACGGCCCGGTGGACCGTCCCGACATCCTGTCGCGTCTGGGGTCAGGGGATGCGGTTGGTCCAGGCGAGGGCGAACCCGGCGGCGATGACGAAGCCGACCAGGGCGCCGGCCACGAACCACTCGGTGATCTCCGAGTCGACGGTGTCGTAGCCGATCGAGGACCCGATCGAGGCGTAGACGTCGGTCAGCTCGCTCTGGGTGGAGGCCTCGTAGGTCTGGCCACCGGTCTCGTCGGCGATGGCGGCCAGTGCCTCGGCATCGACCGGCACCCGTACCAGCTCGCCCGTCTCGGGGATGGTCACGGTGCCGTCCTCGGTGCCGAAGGCGATGGTGGAGACCGGCACGCCCTCGTCGATGGCCCGCTGGGTGGCCTGCTCGTTGGGCACACCCATGGTGGTGGAACCGTCCGACATCACGACGATGGCGGCGGGCACCGGCTCCTCATCGGGCGATTCGGGCACGGTCTGCAGCGAGTCGAGGCTGGCGTCGATGGCATCGCCGATGGCGGTTCCCTCGCGCAGTTCGACGCTGTCGATGGCGGCGGCGATCGCCTGGCGATCGGTGGTCGGGGAGACCTCGACCCGGGCAGTGCCGGCGAAGGTGACGAGGCCCACGTTGACCGCCTCGGGCACGTCGTCGAGGAACGAGGTGGCGGCGACCTTGGCGGCAGCGATGCGGTCAGGGGAGACGTCGTCGGCCAGCATCGACAGCGAGACGTCGACGGCCATGACCACGGTGGCCCGCTCCCGTGGCACCTTCGTCTCGTGCGTGGGCTGGGCGAAGGCCAGCACCAGGGTGGCGAGGGCGAGGAGCTGCACGCCGGCGGTGACGTGACGTCGCCAGCCGGGCCGCTTCGGCGCCACCGTCGCCAGCAGGTCGAGGTTGGTGAACTTCACCGCGTACTTCGAGCGGCGCCACTGGAAGGCGACGTAGAGCGCGCCGAGGGCGAGCACCACCAGGAGGAGGAGGAGCCGCCACGGGGAGAGGAAGGAGAGGCCCATCATCGGACCCCTCCCGTCGGGACCACGGGTCGGGAGATGCCACCGACCGGGCCGCTGCCGTGCGCAGTCGCGCGCGAGAGGGCGTCGATCCGGTCCCGGCGTCCGGAGACGAACCGGGCCAGGTCGAGCAACCAGTCCCGGTCGGTGCGCAGCTGCAGGTGGTCGGCGCCGCTCGATCGGATGCGACCGGCGATGCGCTCCCGCTGTTCGCGGGCGGCGGCCTCGTAGCGGTCACGGAAGCGCCGATCGCCGGTCGGCACCTCCATCTCGGCTCCGGACTCGGCGTCGCGCAGCACGAGCATCCCGACGTCGGGCAGGGCCATCTCGACGGGGTCGAGGACCTCGACGCAGAGCACGTCGTGGCGCAGGGCCAGCGTGCGCAGGGCGAGATCCCACGGCTGGGGGTCGAGGAAATCGGAGATCACGACGACGAGGCCGCGCCGGTTGGCGGTGGCCGCCATGCGGCGCAGTCCGGTGGTGAGGTCGCCGCGTCCCGGAGCCGGATCGGAGAGCGCTCCGAGCACGGTGCGGAGCACGGCCTGCACGTGCACCCGACCGGAACGGGCGGGGAACGGGGTGGAGGCACCGTCGGGACCGACGGTCATCGAACCCACCCGGTTGCCGGTCCGGGAGGTGAGGAACGCGGTGGCGGCGGCCGCTGCGAGGGCGAGGTCGCGCTTCTCGCAGGCGGCGGTGCCGAAGGCGAGGCTGGCGGAGCTGTCGACCAGCAGCCAGGTCTCGAGCTCGCGGTCGGCGACGGTGTCGCGGACATGGGTCTCGCGCAGTCGTGCGGTCACGTTCCAGTCGATGCGGCGAACGTCGTCGCCCGGCTGGTAGGCGCGGATGTCGCCCGGCTCGGAGCCGTGGCCAGGGGTGAGGCCCCGGTGGTCGCCCTGCAACAGGCCGTCGAGGCGTCGGGTGACGGTGAGCTCGAGACGTCGCAGCACCTCGGCGGTGGAGGTGCCGTCGAGGGCGATCGACGCTCGTCGAGGGGCCGTGGTCACCGCGGGGCGACCGCGGTCGGATCCTGGGACGGAGCCACGACGGGGGCGTGGATGGTCGACAGGAGGCGGGCCAGGATCTGCTCGACGGACAAGCCCTGGGCGAGCGCCTCGTACGACGGCACGAGGCGGTGGCGCAGCACGTCGGGAGCCACGTCGAAGACGTCCTGTGGGAGCACGTAGTTGCGACCCCGCATCACGGCGAGGGCCCGGCCCCCGGCAACGAGGCCGAGGGTGGCGCGGGGGCTGGCGCCCCACGACACGAGCTCTCCCAGCTCGGGCAGGCCGTGGTCAGCCGGCTCACGAGTCGCCAGCACGAGGCGGACGGCGTAGTCGGCGACCGACGGGGCGACGTGGACGTCGGTGGTGGCCTCCTGCAGGTGAATCAGGTCCTCGAGCGAGAGCACCTGCTCGGCCTTCGGCGGGCGGCCACCCATCCGAGAAACGATCTGGGCCTCCTCCGCCGCGGTCGGGTAGCCGACGACGACCTTCATGAGGAAGCGGTCGCGCTGCGCCTCGGGGAGCGGGTAGACGCCTTCGCTCTCGATCGGGTTCTGGGTGGCCAGCACGAGGAACGGCTCGGGCACCTTGCGGGTCACACCGGCGATCGACACCTGGTGCTCGGCCATCACCTCGAGCAGGGCCGACTGCACCTTGGCCGGAGCCCGATTGATCTCGTCGGCCAGAACGATGTTGGCGAAGACGGGGCCCCACTCGATGTCGAACGACTCGGTCGAGGAGCGGAAGATGCGCGTGCCGACCAGATCGGCCGGCAGCAGGTCGGGGGTGAACTGGAGGCGGTTGTAGGTGCCGCCGATGACGGTGGCGAGGGTCTCCACGGCGAGGGTCTTGGCCAGACCGGGGACGCCTTCGAGCAGGACGTGGCCCCCAGCGAGCAGGCCCACGAAGAGCCGCTCGATGGCGCGGTCCTGACCCACGATCACCTTCTTGACCTCGAACAGGGCCTGCTCGAGGAGGGCGGCCTCAGCCGTGCGGTCGGGGGGAGCAGCGCCGGGTTGGGCGGACATGCGGTTCTCCTCGGGAGGCGGCACGGATCGGGCAGCGGTGGTGGCGGTCATGGGGGGCACCACACCACGAGGCACCGAAGAGCACGATAAAGCCAGGTCGTCGTATCGGCCTCCGAGACGGTGAACTGCACCCGGGCGTCCGCTCCCGGTCGGGCCGCGGCCCCAACCGGGCGAACGCGGGCGGTACCGTTCGGCGCGATGCGCGTACTGGTCGTGGACGACGAGATCGAGCTGGCGGAGGCCGTGGCGCGGGGGTTGCGCCGCGACGGCTACGCCGTCGACCTCGCCCACGACGGTGACGAGGCCATCGCCAAGGCGCTGGTGAACGGCTACGACCTGTTGTGCCTCGACATCACCATGCCCGGCACCGACGGACGTGAGGTGTGCCGGCGGGTGCGGTCCGAGCCGCTCGACCCGCAGCCGAGGGTGCTGATGCTCACGGCGCGAGACAGCCTCGACGATCGCGTCGCCGGGCTCGACGACGGCGCCGACGACTACCTCGTGAAGCCGTTCGCGTTCCCCGAGCTCCTCGCCCGGGTGCGGTCGTTGCTCCGCCGTGACACGAAGGCGTCGTCATCGCTGTTCCAGGTGGGCGAGCTCGGGCTCGACGACGCCCGTCACGAGGCCCATCGCGGCGAGCGCCGCCTCGACCTCACCGCCAAGGAGTTCGCCCTCCTGCGCTACTTCATGACCCGGCCGGGCGAGGTGCTGTCGCAGGAGACGCTGTTGGAGCACGTCTGGGACGAGCACGCCGACCCGTTCACCAACACCGTCCGGGTCACCGTCGGAACCCTCCGCCGCAAGCTCGCTGTGGGCGACGAGGAGCCGCTCATCGAGACCGTCATCGGTCGGGGCTACCGCCTGCTCTCGCCATGACGAACCAGTCCTCCGCTGCCTTCGGTCGGGAACCGCTCACGGGGGAGAACCCGGTCGTCGCGCCGTCGGGGCCGCAGGTCCACACCCGGCTCCACTCCCGGGGCCAGCGGCTGGCCGAGCGGCTGCCGGCCTGGATGGGGTCGATCCGCTTCCGGCTCACCGTCGTCTACTCGAGCGTCGTGTTCGGCCTCGCCGCGGTGGTCGTGGCCGGCATCTACATCGGGATCAACCACGCGCTGCAGAACCAGAAGATCGACGCCATCGTGCTCACCGCTCCGAACGGTCAGCAGGCGGTGTTCCCGGACCAGACGCAGCTGCTGCAACGGGAGATCAACGGTCGGACTCTCGAGGCGTTGCGGGCCTATTCGTTCAGTGCCCTCCTGGCGCTGTTCTTCGTGAGCCTCGTCGTGGGCTGGCTCGTCAGCGGACGGATGCTGCGACCGATCGGGCAGATCACCAGAGCGGTGAACCAGATCCAGGCCAGCGACCTGTCGCGCCGCATCAACCTGGGCGGGCCCGACGACGAGCTGCGACGCCTGGCCGACACCTTCGACGGGATGCTCGGTCGGGTCGACGAGGCGTTCGAGAGCCAGCGCCAGTTCATCCACGAGGCGAGCCACGAGCTGCGAAACCCTCTGGCGGTGATCCGCACCAACATCGAGGTGACCCTCGCCGATCCCGACGCCTCGGCCGAGGATCTCCGCCACACGGCCGAGGTGGTGGAACGGGCGAGCGAGCGCATGAGCCGGCTGGTCGATGACCTCCTCATCTACGCCCGCAAGGGCACGCTGTCTCGAGAGCTCGTTCCGGTCGACGTGGCGTCGTTGATCGACGATGCGGCCGACGAGTTCGCTGCTCCCGCGGAGGCGGCGGGGCTGCACCTCGATCGTGAGGCGCCGAAGGGTCTCTGGGTTGCGGGGGACAGGTTGGCCCTGCGCCAGGCGTTGGCGAACCTGCTGGCCAACGCGGTGCGGCTGACGCCTCCGGGCGCCGGCATCCGGGTGCGGGCCGGCCGCGAGGGGCCGTGGGTCTGGATGGCAGTGGAGGACGACGGCCCCGGCATCGATCCGGGCGACCACGACCGGGTGTTCCAGCGGTTCTGGCGGGGAGACCCACAGGAGAGCCGAGCGCAGGGCCGCAGCGGCCTGGGCCTCACCATCGTGCGCCAGATCGCCGAGGCCCACGGCGGCGAGGTGAAGCTGGCATCCGAGCCCGGCCACGGCGCCGCTTTTGCCCTGTGGCTACCGGCGCGTCCGGCCCCCACGGTGGAGCCCGACGCGGCGGCGTCGACGCTGGTCTGAACCGGTCGCGCCGGGCGGCCGATCCACGTCCCATCCCTTTCTCCCGACGATCGGTGTGCTTTCGTCGGGCTTTCGCGTCGTCCCCATACCGTGCTCGTTGACGCCGGGCTCGTCCCGCGCTGTCCTCTTTCCCGCACGAGCCAGGAGCCCTCCTCATGACCTGGGATCACGAGCCGCCCACCACGCCCCCGGAGTCCGGCGACCCGTCGTCGCCGTTCGCGCCCCCCGGCGCCGCCCC
>DATDIY010000009.1:0-20252 GCA_036520815.1 Acidimicrobiales bacterium | reverse complement strand
CGTTTCGCATACCAGAACGAGATGTCAGATCGGGATCCTCAGCTGAAGGACTGGCCGCAGCCGCAGGTCTTCTGGGCGTTCGGGTTGTCGATGGCGAACCCGGCGCCCTGCAGGCCGTCCTTGTAGTCGAGGGTGGCGCCGCTCAGGAGCTGGGCGCTGGACGGATCGACGACGACCGGCACTCCGGTGGTCTCGTCGACGAGGTCGTCGTTGTCCTTCTCGGTGTCGAAGAACATCTCGTAGCTGAAGCCGCTGCAGCCGCCGGGGCGAACGGCGACCCGCAGCATGAGACCGTCCTCACCCTCCTGGGCGAGGAGCTCCTTGACCTTCAGCGAGGCGGTGTCGGTGAGCGTGATCACGTGGGCGTTCCTCCGTGGAGCTGCGTTGGATGGAAAGGGTAGCGGCCGGAGCCTGCGGTGCGGCAGTCGACGCCGGCGGGCGGCGGTGCGGTCATCGGAACACCAGGTCGACCTGGCAGGGATCGCGGTCGACGAGGGCGTGGAAGCGCTCGACCGAGCAGCCGGTCCACGAGCCGACGAAGCCCTCGACGAGGCCGCTGTGGAGCGCACAAACGAGGTGCGGGTGCTGTTCGGCGAGGTCGCGGAACGGGCAGTGGGCGAAGGCGACGGTTGCGCGGTCTTCCTCCTCGACGGTGGCCGGGTCGAACCCCAGCCGGGCTTGCTCGATCACCAGGCCGTCGAGGCAGTCGGCGTCGTCGGGCCACAGGTCGGCGGTGGCCTCTCCCTGGCGACGGCCGGCATCGACGAGATCCTCGCTGGCCAGCCCGCCGCGGGCGGCGGCGTCGAGGAGTGTGCGGGCCAGCGTCGGCCACGGCGACGGTTCCAGGCCAAGGGACGGGGCGTCGGGGCTGAGGGACCAGCGATGGTGGGGACGTCCGACGGTGCCCCTGGTCTCGGTGTCGACGGCGAGGAGACCGACGTCGCGCATGCGCTCGAGGTGCGGCCTCACCGTGTTGACGTGCAGACCGAGCACGTCGGCCACCTCCTGGGTGGCGAGCGGGATCGGGGAGCGGGCCAGCTCCAGGTAGATGGCGTAGCGGGTGTTGTCGCCGAGCGCCTTGAGCACATCGAGGCGAGCGGCCTCGTGCACGGCCCGCGCCGCCCCCGTCGTCGAAACGAGGTCGCGTTCGTCCCCGCTCTTGCCGTCCGCCTCGGGATCCACGCCGAGCTCCGCCTCGGGGTTCACAGAACGAGTTTACACGGCGGAGCCCGTTAGAATCACGGTCGTGCCCGTTCTGCCCACTCCGGAGGATGTCCTCGGGGCGCTGCGCGGCGTGATCGACCCCGAGCTGGGCTCCGACATCGTGGAGCTGGGGATGGCCCGGGCAGCGCGGATCGATCCCGACGGCACGGTCACGGTCACGGTGGCGCTCACCACCGCCGCCTGTCCCCTCCGGGCGCAACTGATGCGCGAGATCGTCGCCCGCGTCGAGGGCCTGCCCGGCGTCGTCCGCGTCACCCTCGACTGGGTCGAGATGGACGATGAGCAACGGTCGGCGGCCATGAACGTCGCCCGTCGCGCCGCCCAGGACTCCGCCGGGCCCAACGCGGTGCCTACGGGCGCCCGGGTCCTGGCGGTGGCGTCCGGGAAGGGCGGCGTCGGCAAGTCGTCGGTCACCGCCAACCTGGCCGCGTCGCTCGCCGACCGGGGTTACGCGGTCGGTGTGATCGACGCCGACATCTGGGGCTTCTCGATCCCACGCATGCTCGGGCTCGACGGCCGACTCTCCGCCGAAGCCACCGGGGACGGCGGCCGCCGGATCCAGCCTCGTTCGGTCACCCTCGGGTCCGGCCGGCTCGAGGTCGTCTCGATGGGCTTCCTCGTCGACGACGAGACCGACGCCTTGATGTGGCGGGGTCTCATCCTGAACCGCGCCGTGCAGCACTTCCTCGAAGACGTCGCCTGGTCCGACGACCTCGACTATCTCGTCATCGACCTACCGCCCGGCACCGGCGACGTGCAGATGGGCCTGGCCCGGATGCTCCCCCAGGCCGAGATGCTGGTGGTGACCACCCCGGCGCTGGCCGCCCAACGAGTGGCGTCCCGGGCGGTGACGATGGCGCGCAAGTCCCACCTGCACGTGCTCGGCGTCATCGAGAACATGAGCGGGTTCCGGTGCGAGCACGGCACGGTCCAGTCCGTGTTCGGCGAAGGCGGGGGCGAGGCTCTCGCCACTGAGGCCGGGGTGCCCCTCATCGGGACGATCCCACTCGAGGCGGCGGTGTCCGCCGGAGGAGACGCCGGCGCGCCGGTCGTGCTCGGCACCGGCCCGGCGGCCGATGCCATCCGGGCCATCACCGATCGTCTGGTCGACGAGCTGGCACCGCCGGTCTCGATGGCCGGCTGCTCCGCCCGCATGCTGGCTGCTGCCGTGACCGCGCTGGACGCCGCCGGATCCTGACCGCGCCCGCGCGGGTGGGGGCTGGTCGCTACGTGCGGTGCGTGTCGCTCAGTGGCCGGAGCCTCGCCGTCACGTGCACCGTGGTCTGGTCGGCCGACCACAGCGTGAGATCGGTGACCTCGCCCTCGGTCCGGTGCACCGCGACGAGCGCCTGACCGCCGTCGACCGCACCCCGATCGACGGCATCGCGGAACTCGACCTCGGCACGGAACGGGCGGGCCAGGGAGTCACCGTCGGACCCACGTGACGCTCCGGCGACTGACACCAGGCGGGCCCGCAACTGCTCCACCACCGCCCAGGCGATCGAGTTGTTCACGTGGTCGAGAACATCGAGGTCGGTCGCTCTCGGGAACCAGTCGAAGCGCTCGACGTCCTCTCGCGAGGGATCGATCGGGTCGTGGGTCTGCCGGGTGTTGACGAGACGGCCTCCGGCGGCTGAGTCGTAGAGGGCGTGGAACTCCGGCGGGAGCTTCTTCGGACGGCCGCCCTGGTCCACGTGGACCCACACCGTCACCGCGTCGATCAGGGCGTCAACCCCGAGGATCGACACCCGGCGCTCCGCCCAGCGGCTCCCGTACCCGGAGCAGAAGGTGGCCAGCTCGAGGCGCTCCCCCTGCCGGGCGGGACTGCGCTGCTCGACCACGGTCCGGCGCACGACCCACGCCATCGGATCCGGCAGGCGGGCGTCGTCGGTGTCGTCGCCGGACACGTCCTGCAGATAGCGGGCGAGGGCATCGAGACGGAGGTGACCGCACGGATCGACGTCGCCGCCGCGCACCCTCCGACCCGACCGGAACACCCGGCCGAGCGCAGGCACGGGCAGGAGCACATCGCCGGCATTGGGACGGCGGGTCGCGGCGTCAGGACCTGGCACGGCGGGGACGCTACCGCCGCGTCCGGGCGAGACCGAGGACGGTCCGGCATCGGCTTACGAGAGCCCGGCGGCGACGCGCTCGCGTTCCTTTCGCAGAAATTGCGTTGACGGTTTCGCGGGCATGTGGTTTGGTGACGGCCATGTACACGTCCGCCTGCGTCAACGCCGCCGTCGCCCATTCGGGCGTCCGCGTGCGCGCCATGGCGGCTCCGGCGGTGCTCGACGCCACCGGCACGTGGTACGTGCCGACCATGGGCGACATTTCCGGCTTCGGGCACAAGCGGCCCGCCCGGCGACCTCCAAGCCTCACGTAGCTCCAGCTGCGTAGAACGCTTCCAAGGCCGCCGGGTTCCCCCGGCGGCCTTTCTGCGTTCGGCGCACACCACCCGGTTCCGACGCCCGTAAGGGCCGGACCCCGACCATCCCAATCCCCGACCAAACCCATCCACCACCCACCGAAAGGGACTCCGATGCTCGCCGAGATGATCGACGACATCTCACCTGCCGTGAGAGCGGACGCCGCGTGCAACGACCTCCAAGGATCGCTGACCGGCGTGTTCTTCTCCGAGGAGCTGCAGGACATCGCCGCGGCCAAGGCCATCTGCGCCACCTGCCCGGTGATGCTCGACTGCCTCGAAGGGGCCATCGCCCGTCACGAGCCCTGGGGCGTGTGGGGGGGCCAGATGTTCCTGAACGGGAAGATCCTCGCCACCAAGCGGCGTCGAGGCCGTCCACCCAAGAACCCCCGCCCGGAGGACCAGCTGCCGGACATCCCGGTGCCGGTGCACCTCCAGGGGTACCTGCGGACGGCGTGACCTCCCTTCGGACCACTCTCGCCCTGAACCGGGCGGGGCTGCCGCGACGTGCCGGCCCCGCCTGCCGTGAGGGCGAGACCGGTCCGTAGGGGAAGACGGGCCCCGGGCCGACGGCGCACCATGCGCCTGGCCCGGGGCCGCAAGTCGTTCCGCCGCCCCCTCCCCCGAAAGGTGGCTCATGTGGTGCCGCCGGCGGGATGTGGTGAGCCACCTTGCGAGGGGTGGGCGCTTGGGAGCCGGCGAGGGCCACGGCTACCGTCGGGAAGCGGCCACGTGAACGCGTGGGGCCGATCCCACCATGGACACCACCTCGCTCCCTCCCGACGACCGCCCGCCGGTCGAGGCTCCTCGCCGGACCAACCGCGGGCTGCTCTGGGCGGCGGCGCTGGCGGTCGTGGTGCTGGCGATCGCCACCGGAGTCGCCTTCACCGCCGGCGGTGACGACGCCACCGAGAAGCTCGGCGGCGATCCCTCCGTGCCCGGCGGGCTGGAGGGTGACACCGACGTGTCGGGCCAGGCCCTGCCGTCGATCAGCTACACGACCTTCGACGGCGAGCAGGTCGCGCTCGCCCCAGGGGACAAGCCACTCGTGGTCAACTTCTGGGCGGCCAGCTGCATCCCCTGCGTCACCGAGATGCCGGACCTGGAGCAGTTCCACCAGGCCAACCCGGACGTCGACCTGCTCGGGCTCCAGGCGCTCGAGGCTCCCGAGGCGGGGCTCGCGATGATCGACACGACCGGGATCACCTATCCCGTCGGCCGCGATCCGCGCGGCATCGCACTGGGGGCGCTCGGTGGCGCATCGCTCCCCCGCACGGTCATCGTCGCCCCCGATGGACGGATCACCTGGGCCTACTCCGGACAGGTGAGCGCCGAGCAGCTGCAGACAGCGCTCGACCAGACCACGAGCGGGTGACGTGAACGGGCCGCTCGTCTACGCCTTCGGCGTCGGGATGGTGGCGACGTTCAACCCGTGCGGGTTCGCCATGCTGCCCGCCTACGTCTCGTACTTCCTGGGTCTCGAGGACGCCGAGCACCACGACGACCGCGACGAGGTGCGCGCCGTCGGCCGGGCCCTCGCCGTCGGCACGGCGATGACGCTCGGCTTCGTGGTGGTGTTCGGGCTCATCGGCATCGTGCTCGAGCCGTTCTTCAACCGGATCATCGACCGGCTGCCGTGGGTCACCATCGTGCTCGGCCTGGTGCTCGTCGGGCTCGGTGTCGCCATGCTCGCCGGCCGCACGATCACCGTGCGCCTGCCCAAGATGACCAAGGGCACCGACTCCCGCGAGCTCGGCTCGGTGTTCCTCTTCGGGATCTCGTACGCGCTGGTCTCGCTGAGCTGCACCTTTCCGCTGTTCTACGCCGCGGTCTCCGTCCGGGTCTACGACGAGTCCGTGCTCGTCGGCATCGGCACCTACATCGCCTACGCGCTGGGCATGGGTCTGGTGCTGATGGTGCTCACCCTCGCCATCGCTCTCGCCCGCCAGTCGCTGGTGCGGAGGATGCGGGGGGTGATGCCCTACGTCAGCCGGGTGTCGGGTGGCCTGCTCGTGCTCGCCGGGCTCTACGTCGCCTACTACGGCTGGTACGAGCTGCGGGTCTACGACGGCGACACCAGCGGAGGCGGTGTGGCCCAATGGATGTTCGACCTCAGCGGCCGGATGAGCCGCTGGATCGAATCGGTCGGGCCGGTGCGGGTCGGGCTGGTGCTCGCCCTCGCCATCGCCCTCGCCGTGCTGATCGTGCTGGCCCGGCGGAACAGTGCTGAGGCCCGGAACGCGGTCACACCGCCGGTCGACGGGCGGGCCGGGAAGGCCTGAGGCACCCCGATAGCCTCGGCGACGCCCGCGACCGAGGAGCAGTGATGGATCTCCGTGTCTTCGTCGAGCCCCAGCAAGGCGCGTCGTACCTCCAGCAGCTGACGATGGCCCAGACGGCTGAGGGGCTCGGCTTCGACGGCTTCTTCCGCTCCGACCACTTCCTCTACATCGGGATGGGCGACGGGCTGCCCGGACCGACCGACTCGTGGGTCACCCTCGGGGCCATCGCCCGCGAGACCACCGTCATCCGCCTCGGCACCCTCGTCACCTCGGCCACCTTCCGCCTGCCCGGACCGCTCGCCATCGCCGTGGCCCAGGTCGACGACATGAGCGGTGGTCGGGTCGAGCTCGGGCTCGGCGCCGGCTGGTTCGACGACGAGCACACCGCCTACGGCATCCCGTTCCCGGCGGCGAAGGAGCGGTTCGACCGACTGGAGGAGCAGCTCGAGATCCTCACCGGGCTGTGGCACACGCCGTCCGACTCGCAGTACACGTTCGAGGGCGAGCACTACGGGCTGGTCGGCTCGCCGGCCCTCCCGAAGCCGCTGCAGCCCGGTGGTCCGCCGATCATCATCGGCGGGCACGGGGCCGTGCGCACCCCTCGCCTGGCGGCGCACTACGGGAGCGAGTTCAACCTGGCGTTCTCCCCCGTCGAGACCTTCCGCACGCAACGGGACCGGGTTCGCAAAGCCTGCGAGGAGCGCGACCGCGACCCCGAGACCATGATCTACTCGGTCGCGCTCACGCTGTGCTGCGGGGAGAACGACGCCGAGGTCGAGCGCCGGGCGGGCAACATCGGCCAGGCCGCCGACGACCTCCGCCAGCACGGGGTGGCCGGCACGCCGTCGGAGGTCCTCGACAAGATCGCCACCTACTCCGAGGCCGGTGCCGAGCGCGTCTACCTCCAGGTGCTCGACCTCGACGACCTCGACCACATCCGCCTCGTCGCCGACCAGGTGATGCGCCTCATCCCCTGACCCCTCCCACCTCCGAAGCTGGTACGGCTGAGGGCGCCGGAGCGCGTGAGATGTACCAGCTTCAGCGCACTGCTTCGAAGCTGGTACGGCTGAGGCCGCCAGAGCGCGTGAGATGTACCAGCTTCGGAGGAAGATTGCGAGCGGGAGGTCAGGGGTTGAGGCGGTCGATGCGCCAGCCGGAGGGCTCCGACGCATCGGGCAGGTAGCGGAAGCGGTCGTGCAGGCGGGAGCGGCGTCCCTGCCAGAACTCGAACTCGTCGGGCACCACCCGGTACCCACCCCAGTGCGGTGGCCGAGGGACCTCCCGACCTTCGAAGCGGGCCTCCGACTCGGCGACGCGGGCCTCGAGCTCGGCCCGGCTGTCGATCACGTCGCTCTGCCGCGACGCCCAGGCGCTCACCTGGCTGTCGCGGGGCCGACCGGCGAAGTAGGCGTCGCTCTCCGCCGCGCTCACCTGCTCGACTCGGCCGATCGCCCGCACCTGACGAGACAGGACGTGCCAGGGGAAGCAGATCGACGCCACCGGTTGGTGCGCCAGCTCCGCACCCTTGCGACTCTCGTAGTTGGTGAAGAACACGAAGCCTCCGTCGACGCCACGCAGGAGCACGTAGCGCGACGACGGACGGCCGCCGCGACCGACGGTGGACACGACCATGGCATCGGGTTCGTGGATGTCGAGCGAGATCGCCTCGTCGAACCATCGCTGGAACTGCTCCATCGGATCGCTCGCCAGGTCGGACCGGGAGAGCCCGGTCGCCTGGAGGCGCTGGCGGAACTCGTCGAGCTCGGGGCAGGCGGACATCGGGACCAGTCCAGCCGGCCGCCGTGCTCGATGGCCAGCCGAGCTCAGAAGCTCCGCCCCAGCCCCACACCGACGGCAGCGGCGACCACCCCGGACACCAGCATCAGCGCGGTCCAGCGAAGGGCGGGCGAGCGGCGGCCCGTCTCGACCTGCTCGGCCAGCTGGGCGGAGAAGGTGGAGAACGTGGTGAGACCACCGCAGAACCCGACCCCGACGGCCAGGCGCAGGTCGGGATCGACCACGCGGCCGGCAGCCACGCCGCTGAGCACCCCGAGCACGAACGACCCGATGACGTTGGCGACGAGGATGCCGACCGAAGGACCATCGGGGAACGGCCGCCGCAGGCCGACGTCGAGCAGGTGGCGACCGACTGCCCCCACCGCTCCTGCAGCGCCGACGACGAGGAGCCCGTTCACGCCAACCGCTCCCGACCGAGCGCCCGTCGCGTGAGGGCCATGGTCGCCAGCACGGCGACGACACCGGCCACCAGGCTCAACAGCACATAGGTCGCCGCCACGAGAGCGTGTCCGGTACGAACCAGCTCGACCGACTCCACCATCCAGGTCGAGAACGTGGTGAACGCCCCGAGCACTCCCGTTCCGAGCAGGGCGTGCAGGTGGGTCCTCGGTACCGGCCCGTCGAGCAGGGCCACCAGCACCACGCCCAGGAGCGCAGCGCCCACCACGTTGATCACGAAGGTCGTCACCGGGAACGTGCCGGCGGCGACGGGGAACGCCGCCGCGCACCCCCATCGGGCCCAGCTGCCCAGCGCTCCCCCGATCGCCACCGCGACCGGTCGCAGAGGGAGTCGCACCGCGTCGATCAGCGGATCTCGGTGGCGCCGCGCATGTACGGCCGGAGCACCTCGGGGATCCGCACCGATCCGTCGACCTGGCGATGGGTCTCGACCACCGCCGCCCACACGCGCGGCACGGCCAGGGCCGAGCCGTTGAGGGTGTGCACGACCTCGGTGCCCTTGCCCTCGGTCGGGCGGTACCGGATGTTGGCCCGCCGGGCCTGGTAGTCGCTGAACCACGACACCGACGAGACCTCGAGCCACTGGTCGACACCGGGCGCGTAGACCTCGATGTCGAAGGTGCGCGCCGCCGAGTTGCCGATGTCGCCGGTGCACAGGTCAAGCACCCGGTAGGTGAGACCGAGCTCGGCGATCAGCGACTCCGCCCGCCGCATCAGCTCGGCATGGAGCTCCGCCGCGTCATGAGGGGTGGCGTAGGCCAGGATCTCGACCTTGTCGAACTCGTGGACCCGCAACAGACCGCGGGTGTCGCGCCCGGCCGAGCCCGCCTCACGACGGAAGCAGGGCGTGTAGGCCATGAGCCGCATCGGCAGATCGGCCTCGGCGAGGATCTCGTCCCGGGCGAGCGACGTGAGCGGCACCTCCGCGGTGGGGATGGCCCACAGGTCGTCGCGCTCGAGGTGGTAGGCGTCGTCGACGAACTTGGGCAGGTGGCCGGTGCTCACCATGGTCTCGGTGAGCACCAGGGTGGGCGGCCGCACCTCCTCGAAGGCATCGCTGTTCCAGTCGAGCGCCGCCTGGCAGAGCGCCCTCGAGAGGGTGGCGCCCTGACCCCGGAACATGGTGAACATGGCCCCGGACAGCTTCACGGCCCGCTCGAGGTCGAGGATGCCGAGCTCGGCGCCGGTGTCCCAGTGCGGCACCCGCTGGTGCTCGTGCCACGCGGCGGGATCGTCGCCCACGCCGACGACCTTCACGACCGGGTGGTCCTCGGGCCCGGCCCCGTCGGGAGCCGCTTCCGAGGGGAGGTTGGGGATGCGCAACAGCAGCTCGCGCACGGCGGTCGCTAGCTCGTCGGCTTCGGTCGCCAGCGCCTTCTCGGTCTCGCCCAGCTCGCGGCTCTCGGCCTGCTTGGCCTCCGCCTCGGCGACCTTGCCGTCGCGGCGGAGCCCGCCGACCTCCTTGGAGATGCCGTTGATCCGCGCCCGCAGCTCGTCGCGCTCCGACGACACCTGCCTCGACCGCTCGTCGAGACGGCGGACCTCGTCGAGCTCGTCGACGACATCGCCGCCTCGGCGCGCCAGTGCAGCACGTACCGAGTCGAAGTCGCTGCGGATCCGGCGGACGTCGATCACGACTCCGAAACCTAGTGCGGTGACCGATAGCGTCCGGTCGTGCTTTCGCCCCCCCTCGACCCGGACGCTCCGGCCGTCGAGGTCGACCGTCTCACCATCCGCTACGGCGACCGCCTCGCGGTGAACGAGCTGTCGTTCCGCGCCGACCAGCGCCAGATCACCGCCCTGCTCGGACCGAACGGAGCGGGCAAGACCTCCACGGTCGAGACGCTCGAGGGCTACCGCCGCCCGTCCGGTGGACAGGTCCGCGTGCTGGGCCTCGACCCGTGGGCCGACCACGCCGCCGTGGTGCGCCACGTCGGCGTGATGCTCCAGTCCGGGGGTGTCGCCACCGGCATCCGCCCGCCTGAGGTGCTGCGACTGTTCGCCAGCTACTACGACGACCCGTCCGACCCCGACGAGTTGCTCCGGCGGGTGGGTCTGGCCGACCGCGCCGGCTCTCCATGGCGATCGTTGTCGGGTGGCGAGCAGCAGCGCCTGTCGCTGGCGCTGGCGCTGGTGGGCAGGCCGTCGTTGGTCTTCCTCGACGAACCCACTGCGGGCATCGACCCCGCGGGGCGCCAGGTGATCCGCCGCCTGGTCGCCGAGCTGCGCGACGACGGCGTCGCCGTGCTCCTCACCACCCACGACCTCGACGAGGCCGAGAAGCTGGCCGACCGCGTCGTCATCATCGACCACGGCCAGCTGCTCGCCGATGCGACGCCGGCCGAGCTGATGACGACCGGCCAGTCCGAGGAGTTGCACTTCGGGGCGCCCGGCGGGCTCGACACGGCGGCCCTGGGTGAGCGGGTCGGGGCGGCCGTCACCGAGGAGAGCCCCGGCGAGTACCGGGTGGCGACCGCACCGACCCCCGCCGTGGTCGCCGCCGTCACCGCCTGGCTGGCCGAGCACGACCTCCCGCTCGCCGACCTGCGCGCCGGTCGCCAACGCCTCGAGGACGTCTTCCTCCGCCTCACGCGCGAGAGCAGCGGCGAGTCCGGCCGATGAGGGCCTTCGCCGCCCAGACCCGCACCGAGCTGACCCTCAGCCTGCGCAACGGCGAACAGCTCCTCGTCAGCATCGTCATCCCCCTGCTGTTGCTGGTCTTCTTCTCACTGGTCGACGTGCTGCCGCTGCCCGACGGGGTGGACGACGCCGTCGACTTCCTCGCGCCAGGCGTGCTGGCCCTGGCAGTGATGTCGAGCGCCATGGTGAGCCTCGGCATCGGCACGGGCTTCGAGCGCCAGTACAAGGTGCTCAAGCGCCTCGGCGCCACCCCCCTCGGCCGGCCCCGGTGGATCGCCGCCAAGGTCGCCATGGTCCTGGTGCTGCTGGCCCTCCAGGTGGTCGTGCTCGTGATCGCCGCCGTCGCCCTCGGCTGGGCTCCCGGCGGCACCCCCGCGCTCACGCCCCTCGCTTTGCTGCTCGGCACCGCCGCCTTCGCCGGCATCGGCCTGCTCATGGCGGGCACCCTCCGAGGCACCGCCACCCTCGCCCTGGCCAACGGCCTCTACCTGGTGCTGCTCCTGCTCGGCGGGATGATCATCCCGTTCGAGGAGATGCCCAGCGGACTGGCCGCCATCGGGAAGCTCACGCCGGCCGGCGCGCTCAGCACGGTCATGCAGAGCTGTCTGCGCGACGGCGCCCCCGCTGCAGGGGGCGCCTGGGTCGTGCTGATCGTGTGGGCGGTGGCGGCGCCGGTGGCTGCCGCCCGCCTGTTCCGCTGGGAGTGACCGACGGTCAGGTGTGACTGCCGGGCCAGAAGATGCGGAACATGCACAGCATGGCGACGTAGACCGCGACCGCGAGGATGAGGCCGGAGTAGAAGGCCACGGTGAGGATCTTCTTGTCGAAGTGGAGGTGCATGAAGATGGCGGCGACGATCCAGAACTTCACGGCCATCAGGATCAACAGCACGGGGATCACCATGTTGTCCGCCCACACCGGGAAGTCCGGGAAGGCGTAGGTGAAGACCTCGACGAGTGTGATGGCGGCCAGGACCAGCGCCGTGAGGACGTAGACCTTGTCCCGGGAGTACTCGCGGACCGCGCCGTCGAGGACGTTGGTCGGGACCGGATCGTGGGTGGAGACGCTCATCAGGTGCTCCTACGGGATCAGGTAGACGACGGCGAAGATGACGATCCAGACGATGTCGACGAAGTGCCAGTACAGGCCGACGATCTCGACGGTCTCGGACCGGTGCTCCGGCAGCTTGCCCCTCAGCGACAGGAACAGCAGCGACATCAACATGATGATGCCGATGGTGACGTGGACGCCGTGGAAGCCGGTGAGGGTGTAGAAGGCCGACGAGAAGCGGCTCGTCGTGAAGCCGAGGCCCTCACGGTAGAAGACCGTGAACTCGTAGACCTGACCGGCGATGAAGGTGGCGCCGAGAGCAGCCGTGGCCGCCGTCCAGACCCGTAGGCGATGGTGATCGCCGCGCTCGATGGCCGACACGGCCAGCACCATCGTGAGCGAGCTCATCAGCAGCACGAACGACGAGGTCGACGTGAACGGGATGTCGTAGATCTCTTCGGGCGTCGGGCCGTCGAGCGGGTGCTTGTAGAGGATGTAGGTGGTGATCAGACCACCGAACAAGAGGCACTCCGACGCCAGGAACAGCCACATCGCCAACTTGGAGTTGGAGATGCCGGTGTTGGTGTCGTGCTCGATGTGCGCGGCCTCGGCGTGGGCGTCGGCCTCGCGCACGCTCTCGTGCGAGTAGACGGTCTCAGCCAACGGTCTCGGCCTCCTTCTCGGCCGTGTCGGCCTCGGCGTCGGCGTCGGCGTCGGGCAGCTCGTCGGCGGTGGCACCGGCCTCGAGCGCAGTGCCGTCGTCGGACGCGTGGCCCGGCTCGTGGTCGTCGTGGACCGCGTCGGGATCGTCCGGCGGTTCGAGCACCCAGCCGTAGATGCCGGCGACCATGATGATGCCGCCGATGAGGCAGAGCCAGAGGCTGAAGATCAGGCCGTAGGCGACGATCGGCATGCCGAAGGCCACCACGAAGGGCCAGTACGAGGGCGACGGCAGGTGGATGTGCTTGCCGTCGCTGCGCTTCTGCACGACGTCGTCGGTGGCGGCGATGCGGACGAGCTTGCCGTCCTTGGTCTCGCCGTACTTGCGGTACCAGAAGTCGTCGACCCGGGTGATGGTGGGGACCGGGTCGTAGTTGTACGCCGGCACCGGCGAGGGGGTCATCCACTCGATGGTGCGGGCGTCCCAGGGATCGGCTCCGGGGTGGGGTAGGTGCTTCGCCTTCACCCTGCTGTAGAAGATGTTGAAGATGAACAGCAGGACGCTGCTGGCCAGGATGAAGGCGCCGATGGTGGCCACCTTGTTCCAGAGCTCGAAGCCGTAGCCCTCGTCGTAGGTGTAGATGCGCCGACTCATGCCCTGCAGGCCGAGGATGTGCATCGGTGCGAACGTCAGGTTGAAACCGAGCAGCATCAACCAGAAGTTGAACTTGCCCATGGTCTCGTTCAGCAGATAGCCGAACACCTTGGGCCAGTAGAAGTAGAAGGCGCCCATGAAGCCGAAGAAGGCCCCACCGAACAGCACGTAGTGGAAGTGGGCGACGATGTAGTAGGTGTCGGTCTGCTGGGTGTCGGCCGGGGCGACGGAGTGCGTGACGCCCGACAGACCACCGATGGTGAACATCGCCACCAGGCCGATCGAGAAGAGCATCGGCGTCGTGAAGTGCAACTTGCCGCCCCACATGGTGGCGGTCCAGTTGAGGATCTTCACGCCGGTCGGCACGGCGATGAACATCGTCGTCAGCGAGAACGCGGTGACCGAGATCGGGCCGATGCCGGACACGAACATGTGGTGGGCCCACACACCCCAGCCCATGAAGCCGATGGCCACGCCCGAGAAGACGATGAACGGGTAGCCGAAGATGGGCTTGCGGGAGAAGACCGGCAGCATCTCGGACACGAGGCCGAACGCCGGGAGGATCATCAGGTACACCTCGGGGTGACCGAAGATCCAGAACAGGTGCTCCCACAGCAGCGGGTTGGCGCCCTTGGCGACGTTGAAGAAGTTGGCGTCGAAGAGCCGGTCCATCATCAACAGGACCTGGGCCGACGTGAGCACCGGGATGGCGAAGAGCAGCAGGAACTGGGTGACGAGCGTCATCCAGGTGAACACCGGCATCTTCATCAACGTCATGCCCGGCGCTCGCATGTTCAGCACGGTGACGATGAGGTTCACTGCACCGGCCAGCGAGGCAACACCGGTGATGATGAGGCCGAGGTTCCAGAAGTCGATGCCGTGGCTCGGCGAGAAGATGACGCCGTTGTTGGGGGCGTAGTTGAACCAGCCACCGTCGGCGCCGCCACCGAAGATCCAGGCGCTGTTGAGGAAGATGCCGCCGGCCACGAACACCCAGAGGCTGAAGGCGTTGATGCGGGGGAAGGCGACGTCGCGCGCACCGATCTGCAACGGCATGAGGTAGTTGGCGAACGCCGCACCGATGGGCATGACGACGAGGAAGACCATCGTCGTGCCGTGCATGGTGAAGACCTGGTTGTAGAGGTCGGCACTCAGCAGGGTGCCGCGCGGCGCCCAGAGCTGCACGCGGATGAGCAGGGCCTCGAAGCCGCCGATCAGCAGGAACACGAGCGCCGCGGCGCCGTACATGATGCCGATCTTCTTGTGGTCGACCGTGGTGATCCACGACCGCCACCCCGTGTTCGAGGTGGGTCGGGCGAAGATGCCGCCGGGCCTGCTGTCGGTGTCCGTGTCGCCCGGCGGAAGGGCGAGCGGACCCGGCGTGGCTTCAGTGATGGCCATGGGGTGCTCCGGGAATGGCGAGGGCAACTCGTGTCATCGTCATCGGCTCAGTTCAGCGTCATGAGGAACGCGACCAGCTGGTCGATCTGCTCCTCGGAGAGTTCGAGGTTGGGCATGCCTCGCCCGCCCTGGGCGTACATCGGCTTCATCTCCGGCGCGTTGCGCAGCCATTCCTCGAGGGCCACCTTGTTGACGTTCTCGACGTCGACCGGGCCACCGGTGAGCGCCTCGCCGGGGTCGCCGGCGGCGGCCACGTCGGCTGGCTCGAAGCCGAGCGCCTCGCCGTTGTCGCCGTCGGTGCGGTCGGTCGAGTCGACGTCGCCGTAGAGGTTGAAGATCGAACCGGCGAAGGTGCCGCGGGTCATGAGGTGGGTGAGGTTGGGAGCGACACCCGACACCAGCGGCGGCGGTGTCTCAGCCAGCTCCTCGTCGTTGATCCCGTTGATCACGTGGCACTGGGCGCAGAAGGCCTTCCAGACCGCCAGGCCTTCCTGGGCAACCGGATCGCTGGGCTCCTCACCCCGCTCGGTCTGCTGGTTGGCGACCCACTCGTCGTACTGGTCGGGCGACAGCGACCGGACCAGCATCCGCATGTTGGCGTGGGAGAGGCCGCAGAACTCGGTGCACTGGCCCCGGTAGATGCCCTCTTCGTCGGCCTCCAGCTTGAGGGGGCTGAACAGACCGGGCACCGCGTCCTTCTTGCCGTTCAGACCGGGGATCCAGAACGAGTGGATGACGTCGTTCGAGGTGGTCGTGACCGCGATCTCGCGCCCGATCGGGATCACCAGCTCGGTGGCGGTGTGGATGTCCTCGGCCCCGTCGTAGTTGCCGTCGCCGTCGATGTCGTACTTGTACTCCCACCACCACTGGTTGCCGATGGCCTGCACCTTGATGGCGTCGTCGTCACGCTTCTCGAGCTGGAGGATCGTGACGACGGTGGCCACGGCGACGCCCGCCAGGATGATGGCGGGGAGGACCGTCCAGCCGATCTCGAGGGCGGTGCGGCCGTGCACCTGCTCGGGGAACTCCTCGGGATCGTCGTCCTTGTCCTGGCCGAACCGCCAGCTGATGAACAGCAGGATGCCCATGACCCCGACGAAGACCACCCCGGCGATCGCGAACACGGGGACCACGAGGTCCTGGATCTGCTGCGCCGAGGGGCCGCCCGGCACCAGCGTGGTGAGGGGCATCCCGTCGTTCATGAACGCACTGAGGATGAGCACCACGAACAGGACCGTGACCACGACCAGCGACACGATCTGAGCGATGCGCACGACCAGGGAACGGCGGGGCATTTACTCTCCTCGGGAGGCGGTACAGCATCCGCCTCGGGACGATCGAGCCCACGTCGGCGCAGAACCGATGCAGGCGGGCTTACGGCGCTGCAGGACGAGGTCGCTGCAGTGTCGCCCAGCACGCGAAGACCGCGCCAACCGAGCGGAGCCCGGTGACCGGCGGTCGACAGCGGTGGCGCGGCGAGGGCTCATGCGGCCCCTGACGACCCGGGCAGGGTGACGACCACGGCCGGAGAAAGGGCGGCGAGAGCACCTTCGGAGGTCTCCTCGCTGTGCTCCTCGCCGTGGTGCTCGATGTCGCGTTCGCCCTGGACGATGCCCACGATGCCGGCGGCCAGCACGGCGAGAGCGCCCACGACCACCAGGATGATCGTGATGGTCCGGCTCGAGCCGGGCTTGAGGGCCAGGAACGCAGCGATGACGAAGAAGAGTGTGGCGACCAGGCCGAAGACGATGACCGAGCCGGTCTTGGAGACCGAGAGCAGCAAGCGGGACAGCCCGAGCACCACGAAGGCGATGCTGACGAGGGCGACGACCGGCGTGCGCAGCGGGTCGACGAAGCGGTGGTAGAGCTCGGCGTTGATCGTCGGGTCGCCCGTGGCCCGCTCGGCCCAGGTGCGGAGCGTCCAGACGAAGGCGACGCAGACCAGCACGGCGATGCCGGCGTAGCCGAGACCGACGGCGTCGGTGGCCAGACCGATCATGGTGAGGACCACCGCGAACGCGCCGAGCGCCGGGAGGAAGTTGTCGCCGGTCGGGGCCCGGGTGAGCGGCACGCTCTCGATGTGGAGGACCTGGGCCTCGGCCTCGGGGTCGGCATCGCGGAAGGCGACGAGCATGCCGGCCAGCACCGCCGACACCGTGCCCACCCCGACGAAGAAGGTGTAGGCGAGGTGGTTTCCGATGCCGCCCTTCCAGCCCAGTGTGAGCGGACCGAGGATGCGGTCCATCAGCTCCTGGGTCTCGCTGGTGAAGCCGACCGCGAACGCGGCGAGCAGCGAGGCGGCGGCCAGCCCAGCGAAGAACCGGAAGGCCGTGGTGAACATGCGCGAGCGGAGCATGGCGGCCTACTTCGTGACGTAGATCGAGATCCAGATGAGGGCGTAGACCGCCACCATCGCGTACCAGAACAGGGCGGCGGCGGTGACGCCGTCGTGCTGGCGGGCCGTGAACTGGCCGGCCATGGCCCGGAAGGCCATCAGCGCCACGAAGATCATGGCGATCACGAGCACGATCAGGTGCAGACCGGTGATCGTGTAGATCAGCACCGACTGGATGTTGGCGTCGATGTCGGCGCCCATCAGCGAGTAGAGGTAGCTCGTCATCACGATGGTGGAGAAGCCGAACACCAGGGTGATGCCGAGGGCGAGGTAGGCGTTGATCCGGTCGTTGCGGGCGATGGCGGAGACCGCCCACTGCATCGTGACGACCGACATCAGCAGCGTGAACAGCACGGGGTTGGTCTGCTGGAGGGGGAGGGTGATCTCCTTGGGGAGCCAGGTGTCGCCGGAGGCGACGACGGCGGCCCGTTGCGACAGGTAGACGGCGATCAGGCCGATGAAGACCATGACCGTCGCGGCCGAAGCGAACGCGGTGCCGACGACCAGGACTCGGGGACGCTGGACCGGCGGCGCCGGCGGGAGGGCGTGGGTGGCCGCCATGTCAGGCCTCCTCGGCAGGCTCGGCCGCGTCGAGCAGCGGCTCCGGGGAACGGACGAGGGCCAGCTCACCGAAGTTGCCCGGCGGAGGCGGCGACGGGCAGGCCCACTCGAGCGACTGGCCGGTGCCCCAGGCGTCGGCGTCGACGCTGGCACCGTGGCTGGTGGTGACGAGAGCGGCGAGGACGAGCAGGGCGCCGAGGGCGAGCAGGGCGTCGCCGGCGACGGAGATCCCGAACAGGGCGTCGGAGGCGTCGGCGATGCCGTCGTACTTCGTGGCGAACCCGAGCACGATCAGCGGCAGCCCGGCCAGGGCGCCACCACCGAGGATCACCAGGACGTTCAGCTTGCCGACGGCATCGGCGGGCGACCGGCCGGTCATCTTGGGCGCCCAGTACATGACGCCCGCGGCACCAGCGGCCAGCACCGACGCCATGACGAGGCTGAACATCCCGAGGCTGTAGACGTCGGTCTCACGCAGGTCGAGCGGGGTGATGATGTACACGACCCCGGCGACGGCGGCGAGCAGCAGGAGCAGGCCCGACACGATCCCGAGCCCGATGGGGCTCTTGAGCGACGGACGACCCGAACGCAGGGTGGTCGCCCACCCGCCGAACAGCCCGAGCACCGGGAGCAGGATGAGGATGGCCATGGCGGCGAAGACCAGCTCGTCCTGGGCGTCGCCGTAGAAGTAGGGCTGCACCCAGGCACCGATGCTCAGCACGCCGAAGGCGCCGATGAACCCGAGGAGCAGGTTGCGCTGAGCCTGGCGCACACCGGCGAGGGTGGCGAGCACGTCGCAGACAAGGCCGAGACCCGGGATGGCGAAGGCGAAGATCTGCGGCTGCGTGGTCAGCCACGACAGCTGCTCCCACTGCGCGGCCGGCACGCCGTACTCGCTCGGGGCGCCGTAGCGATGGTCGACGTAGATGAGAAGGACGTTGGCGACCAGCACCGGCAGGGTGAGCACCCAGACCGAGCCGCCGACCACCATGGCCCAGCTGAACAGCGGTGCCCGGTCGAGGGTGAGGCCGGGGGTGCGCAGGGCGATCGCCGTGGTGATCACCGACACCGTGCCGATCACGATGGCCAACACGACGCCGATGATCGAGAGCAGCCCGAGCGACACGGCCTCGGGGCGCCCGCCACCGATGCCACCGTCGATGCAATTGGCGACGACGAAGACGAGCGAGGACAGCAGCCACGTCCACAGGGCGGCGGCCGCGGCCCGGGGGAAGGCGATGGTGTTGGCGCCGACCTGCAGCGGGACGATGTAGGTGCCGAGGCCGAGCATCAGGGGCACGGCCACGAGGAGCACCAGCCCGAGCCGGCTGCTGGAGGCCAGGGTGGCCGCCGCGCTCTCGCTCAGGAAGTTCTGGTCGCCGATCTGGTGTCCGCCCCAGAGGGCCATCGCGACCCAACCGGCGACGCCGAAGACGAGCGAGGCGACGATGTACACGACACCGATCGCCTTGTGATCACCAGAGCCCAGCAGGATCGCCGGACGGTCTGCGGTCGGAGCGGACGTCGGGACGGTCCCGCTGCCGGCCTCAGGTCTGGTGTCGGTTAGCGCCATGTCAGTTGGGACCTCGTGAAACGACCGCACTCGAGCCGGCGCGAGCCGGGCCGGACCAGGGGATCTGACGCGCCGGCAGATGTGACGCGCGCATGGCTCCGGACTCTACACAGGGCGGTCGGGCCGATCGAAAACCGCAGGCCGGAACGCACGCTGTGACCTTCACAGGCCGAACCGCACCAGCACGTCGAGCGCCATGGCCGCGAACAACAAGGTCACGTAGGTGATCGACCAGCTGAACAGGCGCATGGCCCGTTTCGGGGTCGGGTCCTGGTAGAGCCGCACGGCGAACGCGGTGAACACCGCACCGAGCACCGCTGCCGCCACCCAGTAGGTGGGGCCCATTTCGGCCACGAAGGCGAACACCAGCGTGAGGACCCAGACCCACACCGTGTAGGCGAGGATCCGGACCGAGGTGGCGCGCAGCGTGGCCACCACCGGCAGCATCGGCACGTCCGCCGCGGCGTAGTCGTCCTTGTACCGCACGGCGAGGGCCCAGAAGTGCGGCGGGGTCCAGAAGAAGATGACGGCGAACAGCAGCCACGGCTCCCAGGCCAGGGAGTCGGTCACGGCCGACCAGCCGATCAGCACCGGAGCGGCTCCGGCGGCGCCACCGATCACGATGTTGCTGGTGGAGGTGCGCTTCAGCCACAGCGTGTAGACGAACACGTAGAAGAGGCAGGCGGAGACGGCCAGCACCGCGCTCAGGAGGTTCACGAGACCCCAGAGCCAGACGAAGGCGACGACCTCGAGCCCGATGGCGAAGGTGAGGGCGGCGCGGGGCTCGATCAGGCCGGTGACGAGGGGCCGGTTCCGGGTGCGGCGCATGACCGCGTCGATGTCGCGGTCGACGTACATGTTGATGGCGTTGGCCCCGCCGGCGGCGAAGGTGCCACCGATGACGGTCGCGGCGATCAGCCACACCGACGGCATCCCCTGCTCGGCCACCAACATCGTGGGAACCGTCGTGACCAGGAGGAGCTCGATGATGCGGGGCTTCGTCAGGGCCAGGTAGCCCCGGAGGCGCGCCGTGAGGGGCGGGCGCGCGAGCGTCTTCATCGCGGGCGATCGTAGAGCCGGCCCGGGATGGGCGGACAATCGATGACGCATCGTGGCGAACTGCTGCC
>DATDIY010000008.1:0-6459 GCA_036520815.1 Acidimicrobiales bacterium | reverse complement strand
CGGTTGGGCGTCGAGGTACTGCTCGAGTTGAGCAGCGGTGTGGACGCCGTCGCCGCGCAGGATGGCCCGGAACAACGCAGCCACATCAGCGACGATCACCCCCCGGTCGGGGCGACCGGTGCCGGGCGGCTGCTGGTGATGGGCGACGTAGAACCGGCAGATCTCCACCAACGCATCGGCGCGGCGTTGCAACGGCGACCGGATCTCGCCGTCGCCGTCGGGCCGCATCGCAGCGAGCAGGGCGGTCTCGATGTGGTGAGCGGCGTCCTTGTCGAACGAACCGGTGATCTCGAGGCGGTCGTCGATGATCCGCGACGCCGACATCATGCGCTGCGGTATCTCGTCGACCGGTTCTTGTCCGGCTTCGGCCGCTTCGGTCTGCACCGCGTCGTCGGCCGCGGATCTCCAGTTGGCCACCACGTTGCGGGTGACGTCGATCGGCAGCCACGACAGGTACTCGATGCTCGCACCCGAGTAGACCGAGAACCGTTCGATGTGCCGTTCGGGCACCACTGCGCTCATCACCTCGACCTGAGCCCCGGACAGCGCCCCGGCCTGCCAGGCCTCCAACACCTCGGGCCACCTCGCCAGCTTCTTGGCCCGGCCCGCCACCCGCCGCGACTCGGTGGTCGTGAGCCCACACCGGGCCCGCAGGAACGACCCGTAGGTGGCGTGGCCTTCGAGCTCATGAGCCTTGGCCCGGACGAACTCCACCTCGGCCTCGGCGACCTGGGCTTGGAGCCGATCGAGCAACCGGCGGGCCTCGACGATGGCATCGCCGGTGGCCGCGACCTCCACCTCGTCGAGCGCTGCGATCAGCGCTTCCCGCCCCCGGAACATGCCCACCAACCTATCAAACAGATGTCCGTACAACAACCATATTCGCAAATAAAAGTAGAGAAAATAGGGCGTATCGATGTGGCGCTCCAAGATGGATCGGCGGGTGGATGTCACGGATTCCGTGACATCCAGCCACAGGTCGCTGCGTTCGCCGCGAGGGTGCCGACAGCGAAGAGCTGCTCGACGCCGCGCAGGCCGTCCACCATCATCGAGCGCATGCCGGCCGGGGGGTTGCCGCAGTTCTTCGTGTTCGTCCCGCAGATGTTGCCGGACCTCGACGCGCTGGTGGAGCGGGCGCGGGTCGCCGAGGAGGTCGGGTTCACCGGGTTCGCGGTGATGGACCACATCGTCCCGCCGGGCACACCGGAGCTGCCGGTGTTCGAGGCCATGACGACGGCGACCTGGTTGGCAGCGCACACCGACCGGCTCGTCATCAGCCACCTCGTGCTGTGCGACTCGTTCCGTCACCCGGTGATCCTGGCCAAGCAGGCCGTCACCCTCGATCACGCGACCGGCGGTCGCTACGAGCTGGCCGTCGGGTCGGGGTCCTGGCCCGAGGAGATGGCCCAGTTCGGGATCGGTGACCTGTCGGGCCGCAAGCGGGTCGAGCGCCTCGGCGAGTCGCTCGAGGTGATCAAGGGCCTATGGACCGGGGAGCCGGTCACCTTCGAGGGAGAGCACTTCCAGCTGCGCGACGCACAGCAGAGGCCGACGCCGCTGGGGCAGATCCCGATCCTGATCGGTGGGGCCGGCCCGCGGACCCTCGACCTGGTCCGTCGTCACGCCGACTGGTGCAACGTGCCGGTCGACGCCATCGACCGCATCGACCACGTCATGACCGAGACCGGTGCGCGGGCCTCGATGCAGCACATCGTCGGCTACGTCCCGAAGGACGGCGATCGGGAGAAGGTGGAGGGAACGGCCCGGCGCCGCTACGCCGGCGTCGACGTGGTGGTGGGCGATGACGCCGAGATGATCGAGCACTACCGCGGCCTGGCCGACCGGGGTCTGGAGCGCTTCTACGTGTGGTTCCACGACTTCGCCCGACCCGAGACGCTGGCCGGCTTCGCCGAAGGGGTCATCGCCGCGTTCCGCTGAGGATCAGAGGGTGGTGGTGGGCGCTCCCGGTCGTGGCCGGCCCGGTGCCACGGTACGGGCCAGGATGCCGAGGGTGGCTCGCAGGGCGGACTCCGGCACCACCGGGAAGATCCCCGCTGACCGGATCTCGTCGGAGATGGCCGACCAGTCGTAGTACTCGGTGACGATGGTGCCGCCGTCGATGGGCTCGAGGCGGTAGCCGTAGACGTGGCCGATCTGGTTCTCCATCGAAGGGAGGACGATCGTCCAGGCGATCTCACGGTCCTGCTCGTAGGCGACGAACTCGATGGTGACGTCGTAGAGGCCGATCGGGTAGTCGTTGAGCGCCTCGCGGTCCATGTGGACCACGAAGCGGTCGCCGACGGCGGAGGCCGACTGGCCCGAGGCGGCCATCAACATCCCGGATCCGTCGATGGCGACATGGCCGTCGGGGGAGCGGAGCACGGCGAAGATCGCCGCTGGTTCGGCGGCGATGGCTCGGGTCACTTCGATCCGGTCACTCATCTCGGCGGGCATGGCCGCACGATGCCACGGAACCGGAGCGGGCGCTCCGCTCAGCGAGCGGGTGGGGCGAAGCGGATGTCGAGCGAACGAAGGTAGGTGTGGAGCCCGGCGTCCTGGATCGGGATGATCCAACCCGGAGCGCCCGACTCGTTGTAGTGGGCGTGCCACAGGCCCGGCGGTGTGACGAAGGCGCCGTGGGCTTCCCAGTCGACGCGGACGGGATCCATGATCTCGCCCTGCTCGTCGATCGAGCGACCGACGAGCGTGTAGCAGCCCGGTTGGCAGTCGCCGACCAGGTCGAGCGCCACCGACTGGTGCCGATGCGGGCGTTGCACGGCCCCGGCCGGGAGCTTGCCGAACATGGCCCACAACACGTGGGTGACGGTCTGGGTGCCGTCGTTGGGGGCGGTGTTGAGCAGCACCGCGAGCCGGTTGCGGTCGGTGGCGTGGGGTGCGGCCTCGATGGCGGCCAGCTCGGCCTGCACCCTGGCGGCGGGGAAGTGGGTGACCTGGAAGCGGCGGCTGGTGGGGGCGACTCCGAGGAAGCGCAGCAGCGGCTCATCGGTGACCCAGTAGAGGGTGGCGTCGGTCTCGGCCCGGTGCACGGCGGGGCTGCCCGACGGCAGCACGAAGAAGTCGCCGGCCGACCAGCGGAGCACCGCCTCGTCGACCGTTGAGGTCCCCGAGCCGGCCACCACGTGGAACAGCTCGGAGGTGGCCACCACCTCGGTGGTCAACGAGTCGCCCGGGGCGATCCGCACGAACGAGGCGAGCAGCGCGGGGGAGGTGGCGGGCCCCGCGTCGATGCCGAGGGGGCCCGACAGGTCGAACGGGATGATCCCGGTGGCCACCGAACGGTGCCGTGACGGGTCGAACCGTTCGAGCGGGATCGACGGCACCCGACCCGATCCGACCGGGTTGGCGGCCCGGGAGTACTCGAAGTAGCGGGCGTCGCCCGTCCAGTCCTCGACCGCTTCTCCGACCACGAGCGTGGGTTCCATGGACTCCAGTCTGGCCACCCGTTCCCTTTGCTGCACCTGTCACGGGCGATGGTCGTCGGGTGGGGTCGGCCTACACTCGGCGGCCATGTCCGACCGCGGCCTCACCCACCTCGATCCACTCGGCCGGGCTCGCATGGTCGACGTCACCCCCAAGGATGTGACGCACCGGCGGGCCATCGCCCGGGGCCGGGTGTTCATGAAGTCGGAGACCTCGTCGCTGGTGGCACGGGGGGCGATCAGCAAGGGCGACGTGTTGGCGGTCGCCCGGGTCGCAGGCATCCAGGCCGCCAAGCGGGCGCCCGACCTCATCCCGTTGTGCCATCCACTGCTCGTCGGCTCGGTGTTCGTGAACTTCCGGATCGAGGACGACTACATCGAGGTGGAGGCCCAGGTCGAAACGGTCGACCGCACCGGCGTCGAGATGGAGGCGCTCACCGCCGCCACGGTGGCGGCGTTGACGATCTACGACATGTGCAAGTCGTCGGACCGCTCGATGGTCATCGGTGACATCACCCTGTGGGAGAAGACGGGCGGGCGCTCCGGTACGTACCGACGCGACCCCCTCGAGCCCCTCGGGAGCGACGCGCTGGCCGGCTCGTTCGACGGCTCGCTGGTCACCGGGATCGACGACGACCTCGACGATCCGCTCGATCCGCTGCTCGACGACGACGGTCTCTGAGTCGCTCCGGGCGTCGGCGACGCCACGCTCCGGGGCCGCTGTGACGGCCGTTCGTGACCGGGTCGGCCAACGACCTGTTGGACCCGGGTGACGAGCCGTAGTAGAACCGTAACGTTGTTTGACGGCCCACTGGCCCGATCGGGCGTTCCGGGATCCACCACCCCGGAACCGAAGCCCGGTACGGTCCCCGAGCACTGAAGGCAGGCCCGGAGCGTGACATTCGTGGTGCTGGTCATCCTCGCAGTGGTGTGGGCGGTCTACCTGGCCTCCTGGGTACGTTCCCGTACCGAACACCGCCGGGTGAACTCGATCAACTCGTTCTCGCAGCACCTCTCGGTGCTCGAGCGCACCGCGCCCGGTGGACGCTCGACCGGCCGTTCGGTCGGCGCCTCGCTCCCCGGTGTGGGTGCTTCGCCGGTCGGTGCATCGCCCATGGTCGGCACGAACATGGCGCGTCGCGGCTCCCTCTCGCAGGCCAAGAAGCGTCGCCGTGACGTGCTGGTGGGCCTCCTCGCCGCCACCGGCGTCACCTTCCTCGGCACGATCGTGATGGGCGGGCCGGTCCGCTACCTGTTCGGTCTCTCGCTGGTGCTCACCGTCGGCTACGTGGTGGCGCTCGCCAGCATCCAGAAGCGCACGCTGGAGCGTCGGGCCAAGGTCCGGTACCTCGACGGTGCCGGGGTGCCCGCCGCCTGGACCGACGAGGACAGGACCGACGAGGCGTGGACGACCGAGGGTGAGGCCGACTACGGCTTCCCGGTCGGTCAGGTCTACGCCGTCCACGGTCGCTGACCGACCCCGATCGGGCACCGGTGAGCGACACCGGGGGCCACGACCCGTCGGCGGACCGACGAGCCCAGATCGTCGATGCCGTCGACGCTGTCCGGCTGCAGCTCGACGAGGCCAACGCGGCGCGCGAGGTGGCTTTGCCGGCATGCCGGCGAGCGATCCGGGCGTCGGGGAGCTCGATCCGGGCGGTGCACCGCCGTGAGGGCGACCGGGCCCGGGTCCTCGCCTCCGAGGCGCTCGAGGCGCTCCGGGAGGCCCAGGAGGCCCTGGCTCCGCACCCCGCTGTCGCTCACGCCGGGTTCCTCCACGACGCCGAGCGGGAGGTCGCGGAGGCCCATCTCACCGCCGCCCTCATCGGCGGCGGCGAACTGCCCGGCCCGGAGGTGCTCGGTGTCGCCGGGGCCCCGTGGCTGCGGGGTCTGGCCGAGGCGGCCAGTGAGCTGCGGCGCTACACCCTCGACCGGCTCCGTGAGGGTGACGTCGAGCAGGCCGAGGCGTTGCTGGCGGCGATGGATGACGCCTATGACGTACTGGTGACGGTCGACTACCCCGACGCGGTCACCGAGGGCCTGCGCCGCACGGTCGACGCGTTGCGGGCGGTGCTGGAGCGGACCCGAGGCGACGTCACCACCACCGTGGTCCAGACGCGACTTCAGCGGGCCATGGAGACCCGCTGAAGCCATGGGAACGTCCTGTTGTCGCACCGTCGCCGGGGGGAGGCGACGGTGGCCGGGGGAGCGATGGCGTCAGAGACGTTCCTGCATGAACTCCTGCACGACCCAGTAGCGGCCTCCGCCGTCACGGGTCACGCCGACACCGATGCGGTTGAACCCGCCGTCGAGGATGTTGGCCCGGTGGCCGGGCGAACCCATGAAGGCGTTGTGCACCTGCTCGATGGAGTAGCCGTAGCCCACGTTCTCCCCGAGGCGCTGCCACGGGTAGCCGACGCCGTCGGGGAGGTAGGAGTGGAAGAGGCGCTGCTCGTTGGCGAGGCGACCCGACCAGGCCTGGGCCTTGTAGTACAGGTCGATGTTGGTCGGGAGCGTGGGGAGCCCGTTCCGTGACCGATCGGCGTTGACGAGCTCGATGGCCCGGTCCTCCTCGGGGCTGCAAGCTCCGAGGGCCAGCGCAGCCACGCCGACCACCACGGCCAGGACGGCTAGGCGGGACCTGCGAGCTCGACGGGTGGTCCGTACGGGGGTCGTGGTCTCAGTCGTCATGTTCCTGTCTTCGGTCGCTGACGGGGGTGCCCTTGAGTTCTAGCCCATTTTCACGATCGATGTTGCGGTTCCATGACGAACGTGACGATCGGGTCGCGTGGTTGTCATCAGCACCGCCGATCGGTCGCCGCACCGCCGACCCGCCACGCGCCGTGGGATTCCCCGTCGCGGGCTCACCGCGGGTATCCTGCACAACCCCTGCGGGGGTGTAGCTCAGTTGGCTAGAGCGCTACGTTCGCAACGTAGAGGTCGGGAGTTCGATTCTCCTCACCTCCACTCCGCTCCGGGAGCACTGGCAGTCCCGAAGGCCCGGCGTCGACGCCGGGCC
>DATDIY010000007.1:0-3920 GCA_036520815.1 Acidimicrobiales bacterium | reverse complement strand
GCCGAGGACCACGACCGATGCGCACGCGAAGGGCGAGATCTACTTCGACACCAACAACGACCTCTGGATCTGCGTGGCCGACGGCACTCCCGGCACCTGGGTGCGTCTCGCCGGACCCGGCACCGCCGGACCGTTCACCGTGCTGCACGCGCCCGCTCGCGTCTACGACACCCGACCGAACAGCGGCCTACCCGGCGCAGGGACCGGCCCGGTCGTCGGAGTCCGGCGCGACATCGACCTGACCGCGGCCTCCAGCACCGTGCCCGCCGACGCGACCGCCGCCGTCGTGGTGGTGACGGTGACGAACACCACCGCCACCTCGACCGGCCGCGCCACCGTGTTCGCCAACGACCTCCCCGGCGCACCCATGGTCAACACCCTGCGGTGGACAGCGGCCAACCTCACCCTCGCCGCCACCACGACGTCCGCCGTCGTCGGCGGCAAGGTCGCCGTACGAATCGATCCCCAGGCCAACCTCATCGTCGACGTCCTCGGCTACCACCGATAACCGGAGGCATCGATGACCCCAGCTGACGACCTCGACCTGCGAGACGCCCTCCGACAGGCCCTCGAACGCATCGACGCCCTCGAGTGCGAGGTCCGGGACCTGCGCCGCCCGACCTCGGCCACACCAACCAGTGCTCCCGAACCAACCGACGCGACCACACCTGCACCCCAAGAGTTGAACCGTCGTCACCTCCTCGGCAAGGCCGGCGTCGCCGCCGTGGGTGCCGTGCTCGGCGGCACCGTCGCTGCGGTGGGGGCGGCGTCCCCGGCCGCCGCCGCGAGCGGCACCTTCGACAGCAACTCATCCACGGCAGCGGTCGACGCGGTGAACACTGGCGGCGGACCGGCGGTGAAGGCCAGCGGAACGGGCGGATCAGGACCGGCCGTCACCGTGACCGGCAGTCCGAGCTTCGCCGGCGTCTCCGTGGACGTCCCGGACACGGGGATCGGGATCCTGACGCACGCCAAGCACTTCGGCGTCTTCGCGAAGGCAGACAGCATTGGAGCGATGCCCGTCGTCGGCCAGACGATGGACGGCATCTTCGGGGTGCTCGGGCGCGCCGACGGCGCCGGACCACACGGTGGGATTGGCACCGCCGGGTACTCGGTCCAGGGCGTCGGCGTCTACGCCTGGGGGAAGAAGGCCTCGTTGCTCCTCGGCCCGGGGCAGAACGGCGAGCACGGCGAGACTCCTTCACCACGGACCTCGGGCGTCGCTCACGAACGCGGCGAGCTCGCCTTCGACGCTGCCTCCGACCTGTGGTTGTGCGTGGCGAACGGGACCCCGGGCACCTGGGTCCGCGTCGCCGGTCCGGGCACCGCCGGGCCGTTCACCGTGCTCCCCGCTCCGGCCCGCGTCTACGACACCCGGCCCAACAGCGGCCTCCCTGGCGCTGGCACCGGACCGGTCACCGGCACCCGCAACGACATCGACCTCACCGCCGCGGCCAGCGGTGTGCCCGTCGATGCCACCGCTGCCGTCGTCGTGCTCACCGTCACCGGCACCGGCGCCAACGCCGCCGGTCGCGCCATGGTCTACAGCAACGCTCTGCCCGCCGCCCCGACGGTCAACGTCCTGCGCTGGACCACCGCCAACCAGACCCTCGCCGCCACGACCACGACCGCCCTCGCCAACGGCAAGGTCGCCGTACGGGTCGACCCGCACGCCAACGTCATCGTCGACGTTCTCGGCTACCACCGCTGAGAAGAGCGCTCGCCGGCGAGTCCGCGAGACGACCGTCGGAGACGCATCGGCTCCGCGGTGGCGGTTACCGTTCGATCATCTCGTCCGGGGGAGGACCAGATGACGACTCGCCGCCTGGTGGGATCGATCGGGCTGATGATCGGGGCGACGCTGCTCTCGGCGGGATGCTCGAGCGACGACTCGACCTCGTCGGAGAGCCCGACCGCCCCCGACACGACGGTGGCGACGCTTGCCTCGAGCCTCGCACCGGGCGACGGCTACGTGGCCCTGGGCACCTCGATCGCTTCCGGCTACGGGATATCGGTCCAGTCGACCAGTTGCGGCCGGTCCGACCGCAACTACCCGCAGCTGGTGGCCGCCCGGTACGAGCTCATGCTCACCGACGTCAGCTGCGGCGGTGCCGTCACGGCCAACATCGTCGACACACCTCAGGGTGAATCGCCACCGCAGATCGAGGCGGTCGGCCCCGACACCGAGCTGATAACCGTCACCGTGGGCGGCAACGACATCGGGTACAACGGCACCGCGGTCGGGTGTGGCGATCCGTCCGGCGTGTGCACCGCGCCGGTCGATCTCGATGCCAGGGTTGCCCGGCTGCGGCCCGACCTGCTGGCCATGATCGACGAGCTCCGGCAAGCGGCACCCGACGCCACGCTCGTGTTCGTCACCTACCCACGCGAGGTCCCGCCCTCGGGCAACTGCGCCGCGCTGTCGTTCACCGACGAGGAGGTCGAGATCGTCCGGTCCATGGGCGAGCAGCTCCAGGCCGCCTTCCTTGACGTGGCCGAACAGACCGATGTCGTGCTCGTCGACCCCTATTCCGTCGAAGCGGACCACACCGGCTGCGCCCCGGAGTCAGAGCGTTGGGTCTCGGGGAAGGACGCACCGGACAGCTTCAGCTACCACCCCACCGCCCTCGGCCACGTGGCCATGGCCGAGATGATCAGCGAGGCGCTGGGCCAGCCCTAGGGTCAGACTGTGCGGCAGCCGAGCAGGGTGTTGGTGCCGCCGCCGAGGTTGATGGCGTAGGCGCACACGGGGATGCCCGAGCCGCTCACCGAGAAGGTGGCGGCGTAGCCGTGGGTAGTGCCGTAGAGCGGGTAGGCCCGACCGACGTCGACGCGGTCGTTGGCAGCGCGCAGGGCCAGCACCTGTCCACCGACGACGAGGTGCACCACGACGGCGGCGGTCGTGTCGGGATCGATCGCCCACCCCGAGACCGTCACCGTGTTCCCGCTACGGGTGACCTGGTCGAGCGAGCCGAACGGTGGTCCGGTCGGCACCACCACGAAGCGGCAACCGAGCGGCCGTTGACCACCGCCGACCGTGTCGATGCCGTAGGCGCACACCACGTGGAAGCCGCCGGTCGTGGCGTACGAGCGCTCGAAGCCGTGGCGGTCGCCGTAGCCGGGGAACGCCCGACCGACGTCGGTGCGCAGCGCGTTGGCCAGCACCGTGCGGGGTACGTCGTCGATGGTGATCATCACCCGGATCGAGTCGGCCACGTCGGGATCGAGGGCCCAGCCGGCGACCGAGAGCTGCTGCGGAGCGACCGACACCTCGTCGAGCGAACCGAGCGGCAGCCCGGTCGGTACGGTCACCTGCCGGCAGCCGAGCTGACGGTTGCCGCCCACACCGACCCCGATGCCGTAGGCGCACACGGTGTGGGTGCCTCCGGACGCACCCACCACCGCGGTGAAGCCGTGCAGGGCGCCGTAGCGACCGTAGGCGGCGCCCACGTCGGGCCGGTTCTTGTCGGCGGTCACCTCCACCGCGACACCGTCGACGTAGATGTGCGCCTTGATCGGACCCTGCTTCTCGGGATCGAGCGTCCAGCCCGACACCGTGATCGCGCCGAGCCCGGGCACGGCGGCGTCGAGGTTGCCGATCGGCGGACCGGGAGCCAGGTTGGGCGCCCACACCGGGGAGACCGACGCGGATGGCGCCGAGCTCGGACCGGCGCCGGCGTCGTTGAGGGCGACGACAGTCACCGTGTACGACGCACCGTTGGTGAGCCCGCTGATCGTGCAGGAGAGCGCCCCGTTGGTGGTGCAGCTCTTGCCGCTGGGATGGGCGGTGGCCTTGAAGCGGTGGATCGGGGCGCCGCCGTCAGAGGTGGGTGCCAACCAGGAAGCCTTGATCGACTCGTGGCCCGGCGTGACCGCCACCTGCCTCGGCGCAGAGGGGACCGTCCTCGGGGTTCCCTTCA
>DATDIY010000006.1:0-2324 GCA_036520815.1 Acidimicrobiales bacterium | reverse complement strand
TGATCCCGACGTCCTTGCTCTGGGCCTCGGCGCACTCGCGGGTGCAGCCCGACACGGCCAGCTTGAGCTTGTGGGGCGAGCGCAGACCTCGGTAGCGCTCCTCCACCAGGATCGCCATGGCCGTCGAGTCCTGCACGCCGTAGCGGCACCAGCTGCTGCCCACGCACGACTTCACCGTGCGCAGCGACTTGCCGTAGGCGTGGCCCGATTCGAACCCGGCGTCGACCAGGCGGCGCCACACCGCGGGCAGCTGGTCGACGGTGGCGCCGAACAGATCGATGCGCTGGCCGCCGGTGATCTTGGTGTAGAGCCCGAAGTCGCGGGCGACCTCGCCGATCACGATCAGCTTCTCAGGGGTGATCTCCCCGCCGGGGATCCGGGGGACCACGGAGTACGTGCCGTCCTTCTGGAGGTTGGCGAGGAAGTGGTCGTTGGTGTCCTGCAGGGCGGCCTGCTCGCCGTCGAGGATGTGGCCGGGCGATGTCGTGGCCAGGATCCCGGCCACGACGGGACGGCAGATCTCGCAGCCGCCGGCACCGTGGCCGTAGGCGGCGAGCACCTCGGCGAAGCTCTGGTGGCCCCTCACCCTGACGAGGTCGTAGAGGTCGGCCCGCCCCAGGGAGAAGTGCTCGCACAGTGAGCGGTCCACGTCTTCACCGAGGCGCTCGAGGGTGACCCGTAGGACCTGTTCGACGAGCGGCGCGCACCCTCCGCAGCCCGACCCGGCGCGGGTCGCCTTCCTCAGGTCGCCGGCGGTGCGGCAGCCCTCCTCGATCGCAACCTCGAGGGCGCCGCAGGCGACGTTCTCGCACGAGCAGATGAGCGCGGCCGGGTCGAACCCGCCGCCGGTGCCGACCTCGTTGCCGCCGCGGGGGCCGAGGAGGAGCGAACCGGGGTCGGTTGCGGGGGCCTGGCCCCGGCGGAAGTGGTCGAGCAGCGCGGGGTAGGCATCGGTGTCGCCGACGAGAACGGCGGCGACCACGCGACCGTCGTCGTCGACATCGAGGCGTCGGTACTCGCCGCTGACCGGGTCCTCCCACACCAGGCGGTGGGCGTCGGGGTTGGCGTTGATGTCGCCCACGTTGGCCACGCCGACACCCAGCAGCTTGAGCTTGGTCGACAGGTCGGAGGGCACGAAGCGATCAGCCGGGGCCTCGTCGCCCCGGCTGATCGCGTCGATCTGGGCCGCCACGACCTTGGCCATCTGGTAGCCGGGGGCGACCAGACCCCACACCCGACCAGCGGCCAGGGCGCACTCGCCGATGGCGGAGATGGCCGGATCGTCGGTGGTGAGGGTGTCGTCGACGAGGATCCCGCCGCGCTCACCCACCGTGAGTCCGCTGGACCGGGCCAGGCCGTCGCTCGGTCGGATGCCGGCGGAGAACACCACGATGTCGGTGGGGAGCGGGTCGGCGCCGTCGAAGCTCAGCGCGGTGGGGCGCACGCCGTCGGACTCGACCGCCTTCGACCGCCGATCGGTGTGCACGTGGACACCGAGCTGCTCGATCAACCGGCGCAACGTGCGGGCGCCACCCTCGTCGAGCTGCGCCGGCATCAGTCGGGGGGCGAACTCCACCACGTGGGTCTCGAGGCCGAGGTTGCGCAGGGCGTTGGCCGCTTCGAGTCCGAGCAGGCCGCCCCCGATCACCACGCCGCGGCGGTTGGGCGCGTCGGCGGCCGCATCGGAGATTGCCTCGAGGTCGTCGATGGTCCGGTACACGAAGCACCCGGGCCCGTCCGAGCCCTCGAGAGGCGGCACGAACGGGTAGGAGCCGGTCGCCAGCACGAGCCGGTCGTAGGGCAGGGCCCGGCCCGAGGCGGTGGTGACCACCCTGGCGGTGCGGTCGATGTCGACGACCTCGTCCCCCAGCACCAGATCGATGCCGTGGTCGGCGAAGAAGTCGCCTTCGACCATGGAGAGATCGTCGGCGCTGCGCCCGTCGAAGTAGCTGCTCAGCGCGACCCGGTCATAGGCCGCCCGTCGCTCGGCGCCGACCACGGTCACGTCGAGGCGGGCGAGCGCGCCACGGTCGGCGAGCTCGGTGAGGAGGCGATGGCCGACCATGCCGTTGCCGACCACGACGAGACGAGGCGGTGCCGAGGGGGGAGTGGGCATGGCTGAGATCAAACCCTGCGGCCGTTGCCTGGCCGTTGCCCGAGGGTGAAGGACGCGCGACGGGCGACCATCCCTGCGCCGTCGCGGACGTGCGCCGCCTCACAGATGGTGGCTGTGCCCGAGAGCAAGCCGTCACGAGCCTTTCGCCCGCGGGCCGGTGACGCTCAGTCGAGCTGGATCTTCTCGATGCCGTCGATGGGCTCGGGAT
>DATDIY010000005.1:0-15581 GCA_036520815.1 Acidimicrobiales bacterium | reverse complement strand
CCTGGGAGGCGTGCGACCGCAAGGCGCTGACACGATGGCTGCGATGAGCCCCCGATCCCCCGTGCCCGACGCCGACGCCGAGCCGCAGGTGCGCGCCGCCGGGGGAGTGGTGTGGCGCGTCGAGGCGGGCGTGGTGTCGGTCGCCCTCGTCCACCGTCCCAAGTACGGCGACTGGACCTTCCCGAAGGGGAAGCTCGAGGCGGGGGAGAGCGATGAGCACGCCGCTCACCGCGAGGTGGTGGAGGAGACCGGCCTGGAATGCGTCCTCGGGCGGGAGTTGCCGGAGGTGCGCTACCTCGACAACAAGGGTCGATCGAAGCTCGTCCGCTACTGGGAGATGACCGTGGCCAGCGGGAGCTTCGCCCCCAACGACGAGGTCGACCGCCTCGAATGGCTGCCGCTGGAGCAGGCAGCGCGCCGGCTCACCTACGGCCACGACAGCGACGTCCTGGAGGCGTTCGCCGAGTTCGCGATGCCGGTCGCCGACGACTGAATCGGCAGCCTGTCGGTCGGGCGGCGCTGGCGGTGAACCTGTCCACGCGAAGTTCCGACCCGGTTCACCTCGGGTTCACCCAGGCCACCGGAGCGCGCTACCTCGGCTTCCTACGGTGCCGCGTGGCGTGGGCGCACGGCCCCGCCTCATCGATTCCTTGCAGAGGGAGTACACCTTGCGTTCTTCGAAGCGGCGCCTCGTCTGGCTCGTCGCTCTCCTCGCCGCCGTCGGCCTCGTGGCCGGTGCGTGTGGCAGCGACAGCGACAGCACCGATACGACCGACACCACAGCTTCCGGCGCGACCGGCGGGTCCGTGGACTACGAAGCCCTCTCCGGGAGCATCAGCGGCTCGGGTGCCACCTTCCCGTCGGCTTTCTACGAAGAGGCGATCGGCGCGTTCCAGGACGTGTCGGAGCTCGAGGTGCTCTACGACGCAGTGGGCTCCGGCACCGGCAAGACGAACCTGGCCGACGGCGTCACCGTGTGGGCCGGCTCCGACAGCCTCGTGAGCGACAGCGACAAGGGCAAGTTCCCGCGAGAGTTCCTGTACTTCCCGACCGTCGCCGCCCCCATCACCGTCTCGTACAACCTCTCGGGCGTCGACGAGCTGAACCTCTCGGCGGAGACGGTCGCCGGAATCTTCATGGGTGACATCACCGTGTGGAACGCCCCCGAGATCGCGGCCGACAACCCTGACGCCGACCTCCCTGCCACCGCCATCACGGTGGCGGTGCGCTCCGACGGTTCGGGCACCACCACCAACTTCAGCAAGTACCTGAAGGCCGCCGCCCCCGACGTGTTCACCCTCGAGTCGAGCGACACCGTCGCATGGCCCAAGGCCCAGGCCGGCAACGGCAACTCGGGCGTGGCTCAGATCGTCAACGACACCCCCGGGGCCATCGGCTACGTCGACCTCTCCGATGCCAACGCCACCGGGCTGAGCTACGCCAACATCAAGAACAAGGACGGCGAGTTCGTCGCCCCCACTCTCGATGGCGCGACTGCGGCGCTCGAGGGTGCCGAGGTGAAGGCCGACCTCACCTACAACCCCCTCAACGCCGCTGGTGCCGAGGCGTATCCGATCACCGCTCCCACGTATGTGATCGTCTATGTCTCCTACTCCGACCAGGCGACGGTTGACAACATCAAGGGCTGGCTCACGTACCTCCTCACCGACGCCCAGGACCTGGCCGCCGACGTGGACTTCGCGAAGCTCCCGAGCACCCTCCAGGAGAAGGCCGAGGCCCAGATCGAGAAGATCACGGTCGGCTGAGCGCCTGAGGCCCGAACGACCCGCGAACGACGAAAGGACGACGGCCGGTGGCCACGCCAACCCAGACTGGTGAGCGACCGCCATCGACCCCTTCGGACGGGGGCAGCAACTCGTTGCTGTCCCCGTCGCGGGGGCGTCGCGGCGACGCGACCTTCCGCTTCGTGGCCGCCGCGGCCGGCATCTGCGTACTGCTGATCCTCGCCCTCATCGCCATCTCCACGACCCGTGAGGCGTGGCCGGCTTTCGAGGAGGAGGGTCTCAGCTTCATCACCTCCGACACCTGGGATCCGGCGGCAGGGGAGTTCGGGGCTCTGGCTTTCATCTACGGCACCGTGCTGGTGTCGGTGATCGCCCTGATCCTCTCGGTGCCGGTGAGCCTCGGCATCGCCCTGTACACGAACGAGGCAGCTCCTCGCCGGCTGCGCATGCCGATCGTCTACGTCATCGACCTGCTGGCAGCGATCCCATCGGTGGTCTACGGGCTCTGGGGCGTGCTCGTGCTCGCCAGCGTGCTCAACGAACAGGTCTACACCCGGGTGAACGACTGGGTCGGTGGCTGGCCGGTGCTGGGGTGGTTCTTCGGTGGGGATCCGGGACCCCGGAGCTTCATGACCGCGGGGATCATCCTCGCCATCATGATCACTCCGATCATCACCTCGCTGAGTCGAGAGGTGATCGCCACCGTTCCCTCCGCCCAACGCGAGGCGGCCTACGGCATGGGCGCCACCCGATGGGAGATGATCCGAGCGGCGGTGATGCCGTGGAGCCGGGGCGGCATCGTCGGCGCGGTCATGCTCGGGCTCGGCCGCGCGATGGGCGAGACGATCGCCGTGGCCCTGGTCATCGGGTCGTTCCCACAAATAACGACCGAGCTCTTCGAACAGGGTGACGCCATGGCTGCAGTCGTCGCCAACCAGTTCGGGGAGTCCTCGGGAACTCATCGCGCCGCCCTGGTGGGCATGGGTGTCGTGCTGTTCGCATTGACGATCGTCGTCAACGTCTCGGCTCGCGCGATCGTGGGCCAGTTCGACCGCCGCAGCCGAGGGGAGTGACGTGACCGACCTGTCATCGAATGCGGACGCGGACCGCCTCCTGCTGGAGGCGACGACGAGCCGCGGCCGCCGAGTGCGGAACCAACTGGCGACGGTCTGGATGGTCGCCGCCCTGGTCGTCGCCATGATCCCGCTGGCCTGGATCATCGGCTACGTCGTGATCAAGGGGATCGGCCAGCTCACGCCGGAGTGGTTCAGCGAAGAGCTGCCGGCGGTGACCCGACGAGCGGGCGGTGGCATGGGCCCGGCGATCGTGGGCACCCTCGTCATCACCTTCGGTGCGACCGTGATGGCGGTTCCCCTCGGGATCCTCGGGGCGATCTACCTCAACGAGTACGGCCAGACAGGCATGCTCGCCCGGCTCATCCGCTTCATGGCGGACGTGATGACGGGCGTGCCCTCGATCGTCATGGGCCTGTTCATCTACACCGTGTACACGATCAACTTCGGCCAGGAGGGCTTCGGTGGAGCACTCGCCCTCGCCTGCCTCATGTTGCCGATCGTCATCCGCTCGACCGAAGAGATGCTGAAGCTCGTCCCCGATGACCTGCGCCAGGGCAGCTACGCCCTCGGCAATCGCAAGTGGCGCACGATCCTCACCGTGGTCCTGCCGTCGGCGTTCGGCGGCATCGTCTCGGGGGTCATGCTCGCCATCGCCCGGGCGGCCGGCGAGACCGCGCCGCTGCTGTTCACCATCGGCGCCGCTCGAGCCTTCAACACCAACCTCTTCGAGGGGCCCATGACCGCCCTCTCCACCCAGATCTTCGACAACGCGCGGGTACCCTTTCCTGCAGCTCAGGACCGGGCGTGGGGTGCAGCCTTCACCCTCGTCGCCATCGTCTTCATCTTCACGATCCTCGCCCGGGTCGTGTCCGCCCGAGTGGCCCGTCGTCACAACGCCTGATCCGAGATCCGTGTCGACCGTCCCCTCCCCCGAACCCGAGGTACCGATGTCGTCCGACGCCACCAGTCCGGTCCTTCCCGATTCCGAGGTGCGCCACGCACCGACTCCTGCGGTGCACGCGAACCCGCATGGCGAGCCGAAGGTCGTCTTCGACGTCGACGAGCTGAACGTCTACTACGGCGCCTTTCGCGCCGTGCGCGACGTCAACCTCGAGGTCCACCAGCACGAGATCACGGCCTTCATCGGCCCGTCGGGCTGCGGCAAGTCGACGGTGCTGCGCTGCTTCGATCGGATGAACGACCTGATCGAAACGGCCCGGGTCGAGGGCAAGATCATGTACCACGGGGTCGACCTCTACGACTCGAGGATCGACCCGGTGGAGGTGCGCAAGCGCATCGGCATGGTCTTCCAGAAGCCGAACCCGTTCCCCAAGTCGATCTACGACAACATCGCCTTCGGACCTCGCCTGGCCGGGATCAAGGACAACCTCGACGACCGGGTCGAGAAGGCGCTGCGCCAGGCGGCGCTCTGGGACGAGGTGAAGGACCGGCTGAAGAAGTCGGCCATGGGTCTGTCGGGGGGTCAGCAGCAGCGGCTCTGCATCGCCCGGGCCGTGGCGGTGGAGCCCGAGGTGGTGCTGATGGACGAGCCGTGCTCGGCCCTCGACCCCATCGCCACCGCCCGCATCGAGGACCTGATGCAGGAGCTCAAGAGCCAGTACACGATCCTCATCGTCACCCACAACATGCAGCAGGCAGCTCGCGTGAGCGACCGCACCGCCTTCTTCACCACCGAGGTGAACCCCGAGAGCGACACCCGCACCGGCCTGCTGGTGGAGTACGACAGCACCGACAAGATCTTCTCGGCCCCGTCCGATGAGCGCACGGAGAACTATGTCACCGGCCGGTTCGGCTGACAGCGGGCCGCTGCGGCTCCAGTACACCGGCGAGCTGGAGCAGCTGGCCCTCCAGGTCGAGCTGATGGGCATCGTCGTCGACCAGAACCTCGAGCGCATGCGCGAGGTCCTGCGCACCGGCGACGCCGACATCGCAGAGGCGGCCATCGCCACCGACGACGAGATCGACGGCATGAACATCTCGCTCATGGAGCGCTGCTACGAGCTGCTGCGTCGCGAAGCCCCGGTCGCGTCCGACCTACGCCTCATCGTGTCGGCTCTGCGGGTCACCGCTGAGCTGGAACGTATAGGTGACCTCGCGCTGCGGGTGGTGAAGCTCTATCCCGACCATGCCCTCCTACGAGCGGAGCCCCGCTCCTTCGACATCCTCCAGACGATGGCCGACCACGCGGTGCAGAGCTACCGGGACGCACTGCGAGCCTGGTCAGCCCTCGATCTCGAGCTGGCGGTCGCCGTGGCGACCGAGCCGCCGGACGCGCTGGCCCCCGGGCAGCTGGTCGAGTCGCTGCTTGCCCACACCGGACCGGACGGTGTGGCCCTCACTCTCCGTACGATGGTGGCGGGGCAGGCCCTCGACCGCATCGCCGATCACGCAACCATCCTCGGGGCGAGGGTTCGCTACCTCATCACGGGCGATCCCGAACACCTCGCGGCGGAGGTGCGATGACCCTCGCCCGGTCGTCGCCTCACAGGAGACCTCATGCCAGAGCAGCGCAAGACCTTCCACCAGGAGCTCGACGAGATCCGCGACGACATCGTCCGTCTCGCCGCCCTGGTCAGCGAGTTCATCCCGCGCGGCACTGACGTCCTGCTCTCGAACGACATGCAGGGAGCCCTCGACCTGATCGAGGCCGATGACGAGCTCGACATGCTCACCCTGCGGATCGAGGAGCAGTGCTACCACACGCTCGCCCTCCAGCAGCCGATGGCGTCGGACCTGCGGGCGATCGTCACCGCGGTGTGGCTCACCGGCGAGCTCGAGCGCTCCGGCGACCTGATGGTCAACGTAGCCAAGGGCGCACGCCGCATCTACGGCGCCAACCTCGACCCGCGCCTCCGGGGTCTCATCGAGCGCATGAGCGAGGAGGCGGGCCGGCTGATGAAGCTGGCCGTCGACGCCTACGTCGAGCGCAACGCCAGCCTCGGTGCCGCCCTCGACGACATCGACGACGGCCTCGACCAGCTCCACCGCGACTACATCGAGGCGATCATGGAGAGCCACGCCATCGAGGGCCTCTCCCTGCAGGCCGCCGTGCAGCTGGCGCTCATCGGTCGGTACTACGAACGCATCGGCGACCATGCCGTGAACATCGGCCAGCGGGTGCAGTACATGGTCACGGGCTGGATGCCCGAGCAGACCGGCGCCGCCCGGGCGGCGGCGCGCGCGAGCGCGGTCGAGCTCAGCAGCGCCCTGGCCGAAGGGGCGCCACCCGCGCCATGACCCACCTCGGGATGGTCGCCGTCGCCACCGGCTCGGCCGCTGGCGTGGCCGTGGCGGCTGCCGTCCTTGCCGCGATCGTGAGCGGCCTCGTCACCTGCCGCGTCGTGCGTCGCCGACAGACGGCCGACCTGGTCGACGCCTCTCGGCGGCTGGGGATCGACGCCACGCCGTCTGCGGCCGACGATCCGGCGTCGGTGGTCGCGGCGCTGGAGCGAGCGGCGCGCCTGGCCCGAGCAGAGGCCGATGACGTCAGCCAGGCCCGGAGCCGGGTCCAGCAGGCGCTCGACAGCCTGCCCCAGGCGGTGCTCATCACCGACGCCACCGGGACGGTGGTCGAACGCAACACGGCGGCCGAGGCCTTCGTCTCGGCCCGCCACTCCGACGCCCTGGTCGAGGCGGCCGTGGCCGAGCTCATCGACCGGGCGTTGCGAGGCGAGCCCGCCAGTCGCACGGTCGACCTGTTCGGACCGCCTCGACGCGTGGTGGTCGTGACCACGACGCCCCTGGAGAGCGATGCCGGGCGCGCCGCGGTGGCGGTGGTCGAGGACGTCACCGAGCGCCGCCAGCTGGAGGCGATCCGCACCGACTTCGTGGCCAACATCAGCCATGAGCTCAAGACGCCGGTCGGGGCCATCGGGCTGCTCGCCGAGACGCTCGAGTCCGAGGACGATCCGGTGGTGTCGGCCCGCCTGGCCGGCCGCATCCAGTTCGAGTCCCTGCGGGTGGGCCGCACCATCGAGGATCTCCTCGAGCTGTCGCGCATCGAGCTCGGCCAGGTTTCGGTGCTCGAGACGGTCGTGCTCGACGAGATCGTCCGTGAGGCGATGCAGCGCATCGGCCCGGCCGCGGAGCAGGCCGGTATCACCCTCGTCGGCGATGCCGTGCAGAGCGGGGTCGTGGTGTCGGCCGACCGGCGCCAGCTGACCTCGGCGCTGTCGAACCTGCTCGACAACGCGGTCAAGTACTCCGACGCCGGCGGAACGGTCGACGTCGAGGTGTCCGAGAGAGGCGACGAGGTCGTCCTGTCGGTCGCCGACCACGGCATCGGGATCCCCACCCGTGACATCGAACGGGTCTTCGAGCGGTTCTACCGCGTCGACCAGGCCCGCAGCCGCCAGACCGGGGGAACCGGCCTAGGTCTGGCCATCGTCCGCCATGTCGTGGCCAACCACCACGGCACCGTCGAGGTCGAGTCCCGCCTTGGCGAGGGCTCCCGGTTCACCTTGCGCTTCCCCGCCGGCCCCGGCCGCGGTGCCCACTCCGTCTCGGCCCCCGCCGCCTCGGTCCTCGACGTCCGTGTCCCCGATCCGATCCCGGAGAGGCTTTCGCCATGACTCCCACCACGTCCGTTCTCGTCGTCGAAGACGAGGACTCTTTCATCGACGCCCTGACGGTGGGCCTCACCCGGGAGGGGTTCCGCGTCAGCGTGGCCCGCGACGGCGCCGAGGCCCTCGACATGTTCGACGACGTCGACCCCGACCTCGTGCTCCTCGACGTGATGCTCCCGAAGGTCTCCGGCATCGACGTGTGCCGCGAGCTGCGGGGCCGCTCGACCGTCCCGATCATCATGGTGACGGCCAAGGGAGCCGAGATCGACACGGTCGTGGGCCTGGAGGTGGGCGCGGACGACTACGTCACCAAGCCCTACCGGCTCCGGGAGCTGGTGGCCCGTATGCGAGCGGTGCTGCGCCGCCGTCCGAGCGACGACACCGGCCTCGCCGTCCCGATGGGCGAGGACGACGTGGTCACCGTCGGCGACGTCAGCCTCGACCACCAGCGCCACGAGGTCACGATCCGCGAGGTCGAGGCCCGACTGCCGCTCAAGGAGTTCGAGCTACTCGCCCTGCTGCTGGAGAACGCCGGCCGGGTCCTCACCCGTGACACGCTCATCGACCGGGTGTGGGGCTCCGACTACGTCGGTGACACGAAGACCCTCGACGTGCACGTGAAGCGCCTGCGGTCGAAGGTCGAGGAGGATCCGGCCAACCCGTCGCGGATCGTCACCATCCGAGGTCTCGGGTACAAGTACGAGGTGCCTCGCGGCTGATCCGCCGCCGGAGCCGCAGGCCGGGCCGTCACACCGCGCTCCTACGATGGGACGGGTGAGCTCGCCGCCGCCCTCCGGCTCCTCCTCCCCGGCGCCGGCCGGTCGCGATCCGAAGCGTCCGTGGGCCCCGTCGCCCTTCATGCGCCTCGCCCGGGCCCAGGCGGCATCGGTCGCGGGCGACGCGCTGTTCGCCATCGGCCTCGCCGGTTCGGTCTTCTTCTCGCTCGACTTCAACCAGGCCCGCCTGCGCGTCGCCCTCTACCTCGTGCTGACGATCGCTCCGTTCGCAGTGGCGGCGCCGCTCGTCGGGCCGGCCATCGACCGCATCAAGGGCGGTCGGAAATGGATCCTTGTCGGCTCGCTCGCCGCCCGGGCCGTTCTCTGCGTGCTCGTCGTGCGGCACATGGACAGCCTGCTGTTCTACCCCGAGGCCTTCGGCATGCTGGTCCTGCAGAAGGTGTACACGATCTCCAAGAGCGCCATCGTCCCCGGCACCGTCCGCAGCGATGAGGAGCTGGTCGAGGCCAACTCGAAGCTCACGGTCCTCTCTGCGGTCGCGGTCGTGGTCGCCGCCGTACCCGGCGGACTGCTGCTCAAGATCGGGGGCGGTGGTTGGAGCGTCGCGCTCGGCGCCGTCGTGTTCGCGGTCGGCACCGTGCTCGCCTTCCAGCTGCCACCGACGACGGTGGCAGCTGAACCTCCGGGGGAGGCGGAGAAGCAGGAGCTGCGCAGCGCTGGCATCGTCCTCGCGTCGTCGGCGATGGGGATCATCCGCGCCATCGTGGGGTTCCTGGCGTTCATGTTGGCCTTCGCCATCAAGGAGAACGGAGCACTCTGGGAGCTCGGCCTGGTGGCCGCCTTCGCCCAGGTCGGTTTCTTCCTCGGGGCGGTCGCGGCCCCTCGGGTGCGACGCCTCGCGGCCGAGGAGCAGATCCTGGTGGTCTGCCTCGTGACCACGGCCGTCGTCGGAGCGCTGACGGCGGTGATCGGTGGCCTGGTGGGTGCGGCGATCCTCTCGCTGACGGTGGGTGCCACCGCCAGCGCCGCCAAGCAGGCCTTCGACGCCATCGTCCAGCGCGACGCCCCCGACGCCAACCGGGGCCGTTCGTTCGCCCGGTTCGAGACCCGCTTCCAGATGGGCTGGGTGATCGGGGCCCTGATCCCGATCATCATCCCGATCTCGGCCTCGATGGGCTTCGCCATGATCGCCCTGGCCTCGACCTTCGGGGTGATCTCCTACCAGCTCGGGCTGCGCCACATCCGCCAGGGACGGATCCCGGTCAAGCGCCGACGGATCAGCCTGCGTCGCCGGCGGGCGGTTCAGGGCTTCGACCCTGGCCCGCCGGGGGCGCCGCCCACGCCGGCGAGCACCACCACCACCGTGGCTTCGCCACTCGCGCCGCCCCCGCCGCCGGTAAGGCCGACGCGGCCGGGGCCCACCGATCCGACTGTGGTGGCCGATCGCACCGATGTGGTCAGCGCGACGGCGCCGACCGTCGAGACGCCGGCGCCCGCTCCCGCCTCGGCCGGAGCCGATCCGGCGCGACGCTGGATGCGCCCGCCACCGAACCCTCCCGCAGCGCCCACCGCAGTGCCGTCAGGCCCGCCTCCCACCGCCGTCCCCGGCCAGCTGCCGCTGCCGCTCTCCGGAGATCTGCAGGGCGAGCCGACCGTGCCCGAGGCCGAGGCTCCCGCAGCTGCCGACACAGTGGCGGACGAACCGTCGCACCGCCGTGCGGGCCTGTTGTTCGAGCCCGACGACTGGGACGACGCCACCAACCCGCCGGGCCCCGACACTCCGCCGCCCTGATCAGTCCTCGGGCAGCTCGATGCGGGCGAGCCAGAGCCCGGGGGCGTCGAGCTCGGCCGGCGTCGGCAGGGTGCGCTCCGACTCCCAGAGGCGGGCCAGTCCGTCGTCGCCGGCCCGTTCGACGACCCCGGCCACGAAGGCGTTGCCCCGGTCGTAGGCCGCCTGGGTCAGTTCGAGGCCGAAGAGACGCTCGACGAAGCGATCGGAGGGATCGGCCTCGACCCGCCGTCGTCTCGCTGCCTCGGCCAGCATGCCGTGGTTCTGCAGCAGGCGCTGGCCGGCGAGGTCGACGACCCGGTCGACGTAGCCGACGATGGCGGCGACGATCGCTTCGAAACCCGGGAGCAGGTCGCGCTGGGCGGGGGACTGCATGGCGCCGAGCAGCACCTGGGGGTCACCGAAGAGCGACTGCAGCCCGGCCATCGACGACGGGTCGCCGAGCTCGATGGAACCGAAGCGCTCCTCGAGGGCGCCGGTGTCGGGTTCGAAGCTCGACACGTAGCGGGTGAGGAGGTCGTCGAGGCGGGCCCGCACGTGGGGCACGCGCAGCACGGTGTGGACGGCGACCTCCTGGAGGCAGATCCACAGGCGCAGGTCGTCGGCCGGGATGCTCCACTCGGCGCCGAACTCGTCGAGGTTCGCCGGGATCACCATGAGCTGATCCGACGGAGGCCGCGGAATGGGCAGGTCGTACTGGCCGAACGAGCGGCGGGCGAGATGGCCCACCATCGACCCGGCGGTCATGCCCAGCATCATCGGACCGATCATCTGCAGCAGGGGTGCCATGAAGCCCAACGGGTCGGACGGGTCGGGTTGGCCCGACGGGGTCGACGGTTCGTCGTCGAGGGCGTCGGCGAGGCTCTCGAACAGCGGCCGCCAGGCGTCGAGGGTGGCATCGGCCCACTGGCCCCGGGTCACCGGTGCGATGGCGATGCCCGTGCCGCTCGTGCTGGCCGGGAGCCCGGTGACGGTGCCGACCTGCAGCTCGGCGACCCGGGCCAGCTGCTCGATCTTGATCCGTTCCATCGGATCGACGTTGGCTTCCTGGCCGCCGTCGGTGGCGACCGATCGGGCCAGCTGGCGGGCGGCGTCCCAGCCGACGGGACCCTGCTGCTGGAACATCCGGGCCAGATCACCGAAGATCGGCACACCCTTGAACGGGTCCCCGCCGGGCTCGTCGCCGGACGGCATGTCGCCGGATGGCACGTCGGGGGGTTCGGGGCTCACGATCTCAGGCTAGGCCCTCGATCGGCGGGCCCGACCTCGGTCGCGCCGGGGGCGGGCATCATGTCGGGATGGGCGAGATCGTGGTGGTCACCGGTGCGGATGGTGCGGTGGGCCGGCGAGTGGCCACGGCGACGGCGGCCGAGCCCGGCGTCGAGCGGGTGGTGGTGGTCGGGGACCTGGGGCACCACATCGCGCGCGTCGAGGGTGGTGGTGCCGATGTGGTCACCGCTCCGTTCGGCCTCGACGATCCCCGTCTGCACGCGCTGGTGAAGGGGGCGACGCGGCTGGTGCACCTGGGCGCACGCCATGGCCTCGATCTCGACGGAACGGGTGGCGCCGACATCGACCTGATCGGCACCCGGGCTCTGCTCGGGGTGCTCGCGCGGGTCGCCTCGGTCCGCACGATCGTGCTGCTCTCGTCCGCGCTGGTCTACGGCGCTCGGCCCGACAACCCGGTGCCGTTGACCGAGGAGGCGCCGGTGCGCCCCAACCCGTCGATTCCGGCGGCGGTGCAGCGGGGCCAGCTGGAAGGGATGGTCACCGCGTGGGCCGCCGAGCACGGAGCGACGTGCGCGCTCCTGCGTCCGAGCGTCGTGGTCGGACCCGAGAACGGCCGGTGGCTGGCCCGTTCCCCGTGGTCCACGACCGGCCTGCAGGTTGCCGGCACCGATGCACCCGTGCAGTTCCTCCACGTGGACGACCTGGCGACCGCCGTCGTGGCCCTGTGTCGCCGACGGGTCGACGGCCCGGTGAACGCCGCACCCGACGGCTGGCTCACCGCAGAGCAGGTCAAGGCCCTCAAGGGCCCGACCGCCCGGCTCCGTGTCCGTCGCACCCTGGCTCTGCGCCTGGCCCGGCTGACGGCCCGATTCGGGTTGGCCCCGGGTGATCCGACGAGCGTGCTGGCGGCGTCGGCTCCGTGGGTGGTGGCCAACGATCGCCTCCGAGGCCTCGACTGGGAACCGACCTTCTCGAACGAAGAGGCCTACGTCGACGCCGACCGGGGAGGGCCGTGGTCCCGGCTCACCCCTCGACATCGCCAGCAGCTCGCCCTCGGGGTGGTCGGCGTCGGCGTCCTCGGCGTGCTCGCTGGTGCGGCGCTGTTCCTGCGCCGGCGCCTCAGCCGCGGCTCGTGAGGGTGACCATGGCGTGGCGCTGCTGGCCGTCACGCACGTAGCTCACCGACACCGTCTCGCCGTCCCCGAGACTCCGCAGGGCGACGACGAGCGACGACATCGAGGTGACCTGCACGCCGTCTATGGCGAGCACCACGTCCCCCTCCTCCATCCCGGCGGCGGCGGCGGGCCCGTCGGGCATGACCCGGGTGAGGGTGGCGCCCGAGCGGCCGAGCGCTGCGGCCTGGCTGGGATCGAGGTCGTCGCCGAGCACGCCGAGCCACGTGTGGCGCACCGTGCCGGTAGCGATGATCTCGGCGGCGAGCTGGGTGGCGTAGTCGATGGGGGTGGCGTAGCGCGTGGCGAGGCCGGCGGGAGCGGCGACCGTGGTCGTGGTGCTGCCCTCGACCGACGCCGAGGTCGAGGTGAACGCGCTGTCCGGGGCGGGCTGCCGGCTGGTCACCAGGCCGAGCACCGCGCCGTCGCGGCTGCAGAGAACGGCGCCACCCGACGAGGGCGACGTCTCGAGGGCGGCCTGGATCATGTCGTGCAGCGTGCCGCCATCGGTCGTGTCGATGCGCAGCCCCACTGCGCTGACGTGACCGGCGGCCACGGCGGGGGTGTCGGCGTCGGGCTCCCGCTCGAGGGCGACGGTCTGGGCGCCGGGGTCGAGGTCGGCGACCCGACCGATCACCGCGGTCGCCATGCCGTCGCGGTCGACGTCGAGCACGGCGAGGTCGGTGGAGTGGTCGATCCCGACGACCGAGGCGGCGAGCACGGTGGCGTCGGCGGTGGTGACGCTGATGGCATCGGCGCCCTCGACGGCGTCGGCGGTGGTCAGGAGGTGCCCGTCGGAGCGGAAGACGACGCCGGTGGCGGTCCGTGTCGTCCCCTCCCGGGTGGCGTCGACCCGGACGAGGGCGGGTCCGACCTGCTCGGCCACGAGGGCGATGCCCTCGTTGTTGGTCGGTAGCGCCGTCTCAACCTGCTCGACGACGGTCGTCACCGGGGACTCGTCGAAGGTCCCGACCACCGACAGGACGGCGAGCGTGGCGGCCACACCGACCACCAGACCCACGGTCGCCATGGTCCAGATCCGGGGGGTGCCCACCGGCCCGGCCGACTCGTGGCCCCCGCGACCGACGTCGGCGTCCTCGCCGGATCGCCCGCCCCGCCCCGCCGCCGCCATCTCGGAGGGATGTCGCCAGAGTCGGTCGTCGGGGTGCAGCGGAGGTCCCGTCCCGGCATCGTCGTCCGGGTCGTGGGGGAACACCATGGGCGCGCAGGGTAGTCAGAGGCCCTGCGGACGGGGGCGCGCCCCCCACTACGATGAGCCCCCGTGAGCCTCTCCGCACCCGACACGGACGACTGGGTCGCGCTCAGCGAGGATGCTCTCGACGTGCAGGTCGCGGTCGACTGGGTGGGCGTCCCCGACTGTGGCGCCGTCGTGGTGTTCAGTGGTCTGGTGCGAGATCACGCCGAGGGGACCACCGGGGTCACCCACATCGACTACGAGGCCTACGAAGAGCAGGTCGTCCCTCGTCTCGAGGGACTGGCGGCCGAGATGCGCCGCCGTTGTCCCGACATCGGCCGGGTGGTGCTGTGGCACCGGGAGGGCCGGGTGCAGCTGAGCGAGTCGAGCGTGGTCGTGGCCGTGTCGACCCCGCACCGGGGGGAGGCGTTCGCCGCCGCCCAGTTCGGCATCGACACGCTGAAGGCGACCGTTCCGATCTGGAAGAAGGAGTTCTGGAACGGCGGTTCGGACTGGGCGCGCGGCAGCCAGAACGTCACCGAGGTGCCGTCGTCAGGGATCGTCGCGGAGGGTGCCTCGTGAGCGGCCTCGCCTTCCTGCTCATCGTCGTGGTGGTCACCCTCGTCGGCTCGTTCGCCGTCTGGCTGCGCCACCGCAAGCCGACACACTTCATGTCCAGCGTCGACGACTTCCAGCGCGAGATGGACGCGCTCGGTCGGTCGCCTGGCACGACGCCGAAGGGGCAGCGTTCGCGTCGCTCCCGGCGCAGCGACGGGGGGCAGTAGCCATAGCTCGCGACCTTGCCATCGATCTCGGCACGGCGAACACCCTCGTCTACGTGCGCGGGGAGGGGATCGTGTTGAACGAGCCCTCCGTCATCGCGCTCAACAGCCGCACCCAGGACGTCCTCGCCATGGGCCACGAGGCCTGGCAGATGATCGGACGCACGCCCAGCTACATCGTGGCTGTCCGTCCGCTGCGCAAGGGTGCCATCACCGACTTCGAGGTGACCCAGCGGATGATCCGCCTGCTCCTGCAGCGGGTCGGGGTGAACCGGTTCAACCGGCCTCGGGTCGTCATCTGCGTTCCCTCGGCGATCACCGCGGTCGAGCAGCGTGCCGTCACCGAGGCCGCCCGCCGGGCCGGTGCGGCTGAGGCGCACCTGATCGAGCAGCCCATGGCGGCCGCCATCGGTGCCGGCCTGCCGATCAACGAGCCGCTCGGCAACATGGTCATCGACATCGGTGGCGGCACCTCCGAGGTGGCGCTCATCTCCCTCGGCGGGGTCGTCGCCCTCGAGGCCGTGCGCGTCGGCAGCTTCGACATCGACGCCGCCATCCAGAACTACATCCGCCGCGAGCACGGCATCGCGATCGGTGAGCGCACGGCGGAGGAGATCAAGGTCGCCATCGGGAGCGCCGACCCCACCCCCGACGAGTCGAACGCCGAGGTCCGCGGTCGCGATCTCATGAGCGGCCTACCGAAGACGATCGTGCTCACGCCCGACGAGATCCGCGGTGCGATCGAGGACGTCGTCACGTCCATCGTCCAGTCCGTGATCCGCTGCCTCGCCAAGGCGCCGCCCGAGCTCGCGCAGGACTTCCTGATCCGTGGTGTGTTCCTCTGCGGCGGCGGAGGCATGCTGCGCGGCCTCGCCCAGCGGATCCAGCGGGAGACCGAGGTGCCGGTGCACATGTCACCGATGCCGCTCGAGGCGGTCGTCCTCGGCGCCGGCCACTGCATCGAGCACTACGAAGCGTTGAAGGGCATGTTCATGGGGGCCCGGAGGTAGCAGATGTCGTCGAGCGGCGGAGCCGTCCCGGCGGTCGTCGAGCACCGGCCACCGCAGTACTCCGGCCGATGAGTCGGATTCTCGTCACGGCGGATGCGGCAGCGACGGTCGCCGCCGGGCTGGCTGCGATCCGCGAGGAGTTCGCCGTACCCGGCGCGTTCCCTGCCGAGGTGCTTCGCGAGGCCGGCAGCGCCGCCGCGTCCTGGCAGGAGGACGATCGCCCCGACCGAACCGATCTCCCGCTCGTCACGCTCGACCC
>DATDIY010000004.1:0-2377 GCA_036520815.1 Acidimicrobiales bacterium | reverse complement strand
CGATGTATGGATCATATACATGATCTAGTAGATCCTACCGTGCGGGCTCCTGCCTGCGGTAGCCTCGACGCGTGGATCTCACGGGCGCAGGGGCGCTCCCCTTCGGTCCGGCCCGCCCGACCCGCCTGGCCGACACGGTCGCCGATCAGATCCGCGAGTCGATCCTCACCGGCAAGCTCGACGACGGCGGCCGGCTACCTGCCCTCGAGCGACTGACCGCCCAGTTCGGCGTCAGCACCCCCACGATGCGCGAAGCCCTGCGCATCCTCGAGACGGAAGGGCTCATCTCGGTCAAGCGGGGCGGCATCGGTGGCGCTGTCGTGCACCGGCCGACCCCCCGCACGGCCGCCTACACGCTGGCCCTGGTGCTGCGGGCCGAGGACACCCGCAAGAGCGATGTCGGCGATGCCGTCCAGCTGCTCGGGCCCCTCTGTACCCAGCTCTGTGCCCGCCGACCCGATCGGGGCGAGGTCGTGATCCCCGAGCTCCGACGCCTGAACGACGCCGCCCGAGGGCTGCTCGACGACGACGGCGTGGCGTACAACGCCGCGATGCTCGAGTTCCACGACGCCATCGTGCGCCTCGCCGGGAACACCACACTCGCCGTGATGCTCAGGTCGCTCGAGGACATCCTCCTCGCCGAGGTCGAGAGCTGGGTGGCCGAGACCGCTGCCCGGGGCGGGTACATCGCCCCCGCCCAGCGGGCGGCGGAGATCGACACCCACGATCGCATCGTCGACCTCATCGCCGTCGGCGACGCCACCGGGGCGGGTGCCCTCATGACCCACCACCTCGAGAGCCTCAGCATCGGGCCGATCTTCGAGCCCGACCAGCGGGTCGACCCGAAGGCCGTGCGCTGACAGACTTCGGGTGACGCTCCTCGCGCCGACGCGCCGCACCCGAGCTCGTCGTGTGGATCACATACTGCCTGCTATGTAGGCTGCCGGGGGTCGACGGCCGATCCGTGCACGGCGACGGGCGATCGGAGGCCGAATGATCGACTTGACCTGGACAGACGCCGAGGAGGCGTTCCGTCAGGAGGCGCGCTCCTGGCTCACGGAGAACCTCGCCGCGTGGCGGGAGGAGGTCGGCAGCCCGATCTACTCCGGCGACACGCGCGAGGGATTCGCCCAGACCCTGATCTGGGAGAAGATGCTCTTCGAGGGCCGTTGGGCCGCCGTGTCGTGGCCCGAGGAGTACGGCGGCCGCGACGCCACCCCGTGGGAGTGGCTGATCTTCGAGGAGGAGTACTCGAGGGCGGGAGGGCCGGCCCGAGGGGCCCAGAACGGCATCTTCCTGCTGGCGCCCAGCCTCTACACCTTCGGGACCAAGGCACAGCAGGACTACATCCTCCCGCGCCTGGCGGCCTGCGAGGACCTGTGGTGCCAGGGGTGGTCCGAGCCGAACTCCGGATCCGACCTGGCCAGCCTGCGGAGCCGGGCGACCAAGGTCGAGGGGGGTTGGGTGCTGAACGGTCAGAAGACATGGAGCACCCGTGGGGCGTTCTGCAACCACGTGTTCGGGATCTTCCGGTCCGACCCCGAGAGTGACCGCCACCGGGGCCTGACCTACCTGATGGTGCCCCTCGACCTCGATGGCATCACCGTGCGCGGCTTCTCCAAGCTCGGCGACGACGAGGGCTTCGCCGAGATCTTCTTCGAGGACGCGTTCGTGCCCGACGAGCTGCCCTACGGCTCCCCCGTCCTCGGCGAGGTGGGCAAGGGCTGGACCGTCGCCATGGCCACCACCGGCTCCGAACGCGGTCTCACCACCCGGACGCCGGCGAGGTATCTGACCACCGCCGACCAGCTCTTCGAGCTGTACCGCGCCTGCGGCTCCCCACCGCACCTCCGCGACCGCATCATCACCGCGTGGACGAGGGCCGAGGCCTATCGGGTGCAGACCATCCAGAGCGTCACCGACACCGTGGAGGGGCGTCCCCCCGGCCCGGAGACGAGCTACGTGAAGCTCTGGTGGTCCGAGCTCGACATCGAGCTGCAGCACCTGGTCCAGGAGCTGCTCGGCCCGGAGGCCGAGATCGAGGGGTCGTGGTCGAAGACCTGGATCTTCTCCCTCGCCGGCACGATCTACGCCGGCACCAACGAAGTGCAACGCAACATCGCCGCCGAACGAGTGCTGGGACTACCACGACGATGAGACTCTCCTTCGAAGACGATCAGCTGGCCTTTCGCGACGCCGTACGCGAGCTGCTGGCCAAGGAGTGCCCGCCCTCCGCGGTGCGCCAGCCGACGACCGCCGCCTGGCGGGCGCTCGCCGAGATGGGGGCGCTGGGGGTGACCGCCCCGGAGACCGACGGCGGCATGGGCCTCGACGAGCGGTGGCTGGTTCTCCTGCTCGAGGAGGCCGGCTACGCCGG
>DATDIY010000003.1:0-2006 GCA_036520815.1 Acidimicrobiales bacterium | reverse complement strand
ACATGAGGCTCGCCACCTCGGGTTGGACGTCGTCGGACCGGCTCATGTTGACGAACGCGAGCACGATGAGCCACACGGCCGCGGTCGCGACCAGGTTCAACATCCCCCACTTCCGGGGCTTCTGCACCGGCCGGCCGACAGTCGCGATGACCTCGTCGAGGAAGCCCTCCGGCGGCTCGACCGGACCGAGGCCGCGCACCCAGGTCCGCGCCTCAGTGAGCTGGGCCAGCTCCGCCTGACGTTCGGGGCTGTCGGCAAGGAGGTCGCGGACCGCGGCCTCTTCGTCGGGCGTGAGCTCGCCGTCGAGGTACGCGCTGAGCAGCTCTCCGGGATCAGGGGTCGGGGCCTCGGGGGGCAGGAACGTGGTCATCCGAGCATCGCTCTCAGCTGGGCGCGGCCGCGGTGGATGCGGCTGCGCACGGTGCCGACGGGGACGTCGAGCGAGGCGGCGATCTCCTGATAGTTGAGCCCGACGACGTCGCACAGCACGACCGCGCTCCGGAACTCGACCGGCAGGCTGCGCAGTGCCTCCTGGATGTGCTCGGGCAGGCGGCTGGCGTCGAGCACGTCGAGCGGCTCCTGGTCGGTGCCGGTCAGACGCTCGGGCAGATCGGGGACGACCTCGAGCGGGCGGCGCTTGCGCCGCCTCACCTCGTCGAGGAAAGCGTTCGTCGTGATCCTGCTCAACCACGCCTCCATCGACCCCGGCCGGTAGGTGGCGAGCCCCCGACGTACTCGGAGCAGCACCTCTTGGACGAGGTCTTGCGCTTGGTCATGGTTCCCCGTGAGCCGATAGGCCACCGTGTAGATGAAGCGCCCGTGGCTCCGGGCGACTTCTTCCCACGTGGGCACCTCGACGGTCCCTTCCGAGGAAGGGCTATCGCTCGTCACCGCAACGACAAGCGGACGCTCCCGGTTCCCGGTTTCCGGAACGACGGGTGAGGCACGGCGCGAGAGCGTACAGGTCGGCCCTGCGGCACCTCCCTGGCAGGCTGGCGCCGGTGCTCGAATGCGTCGTGAACATCAGCGAAGGGCGGCGGGTCGACCTCGTCGAGGCGATAGGGGCTGCCGCCGGCCCCGCGCTGCTCGACGTGCACAGCGACCCCGATCACAACCGCTCCGTCCTGACGCTCGTGGGCGAGGACGCCCCGAGGGCGGTGACCGTCGAGGCGGTGGCCCGGCTCGACCTGCGGGATCACGAGGGGGCCCATCCCCGGTTCGGGGTCGTCGACGTGGTGCCGTTCGTTCCTCTGGGGGGCGTCGGCATCGAGGCGGCCGTGTCGGCGCGGGACGGCTTCGCCCGCTGGGCGTCGGTGACGCTCGACCTGCCCTGCTTCCTCTACGGACCCGAGCGCTCGCTCCCCCAAGTGCGGAAGGACGCGTTCGGCGAGCTGGTCCCCGACTTCGGGCCTCACCTGCCCCGCCTCCCGCATCCGACTGCGGGGGCGGTGGCGGTCGGCGCCCGGCCGGTGCTGGTCGCGTACAACCTGTGGCTCGCGGAGCCCGACCTCCCCGCCGCCCGCGATCTTGCCCGGCGGTTGCGCAGCCCGACCGCCCGGGCGCTGGCGTTCCCGCTGGGCGAGGACGTCCAGATCTCGCTCAACCTCGTCGCGCCGGACGAGTTCGGTCCGGCCGAGGCGTACGACGCCGTCGCGGAGGAGTGCGCGGTGGCACGCGCGGAACTCGTGGGGCTGATTCCTGCGTCGGTCCTTCGGTCGGTGCCGGCGCACCGGTGGACCGAGCTCGATCTCGCGGCTGACCGGACGATCGAAGCCCGGTTGGAATCGCGAGGCTGGAGCTGAAAGGGCGTAGCCAGAAGCGCGTAGCTGAACGAGCGTTAGGCGGAAGCGGTGCGCCGCGCGGCGGCGCGCTGGCGGCGGATGCGGCGTCGCTCGCGCTCGCTCATGCCACCCCAGATCCCGAACTTCTCACCGTTGGCCAGCGCGTACTCGAGGCACTGCATGCGCACGACACAGCCGCGGCACACCTCTTTCGCCTCTCGGGTC
>DATDIY010000002.1:0-5046 GCA_036520815.1 Acidimicrobiales bacterium | reverse complement strand
GGTTTGCTCGACTCTCGCTGGAGTAGACCTCCACCAGAACGGCGGTCGTCAGGGCATCAGGGCGCGTCGGGCCTCCCAGGCGGCCCGGCGGAGCCGGTTCACCAAGGCCGTGCGGCCGTGCCAGATCTCCTGTTCGGTGATCCGGATGACCGTCCAGCCCAAGGCCTCGAGGCGGGCGGTCTTCAGGGCGTCGAGTTGCCGATCGACCAGCCCGTGGTGGAACCGGTCGCTGTCGACCTCGACGACGACTCGAAGTATGGACTCGCCGAAGTCGACGCGAGCGACGAGGCCCTGGTCGTCGTAGATCTCGAGCTGACGGCGCATCGTGCGCATCCCGGCGAGATCGAGGATCTCCTCGGCCGTGAGCTCGAGGTTGCTACCTGCCGGTGCGCCCTTCTCGTGTGCTTCGCTGATCAGTCGACGCATCGTCGTGATTCCTGAACGCCCCCTGGTCGCGAGGCGGTCGAGGCCCTCGTCGAGGAGCTCGAGGGTGATCAGTCCGCGAGCCATGAGGCCGTTGAGATCGCGACGGGTGCGATCTGGGTGCTGGTTCCCTGCGAGATCGAAGATCGTGCGGGTGGGGGTGGTGACCCGGAGCCCACGACGCTCGGTGATATCGCAGGGAGCGAGCGCTCTGGAGGTGCGGGTGGCGGCGATCCCAGCGAGGTGCTGGTCCCGGCCGCGGATGACTTGTACCGGCAGCAACTGGTGCCCCGGGACCTCCCAGCACCAGCCTGCAGACGATCGGCACAAAGCCGCTCTGTGGCCGTGCGCGAGTAGCACAGCCTGCGCGTCCCGTTCTGGGGTCGGTGCTGCACCGGTGACCATCCACACCCCTCTGCACGCCCGAGTGATCCGCCCGTGGCGAGTCCACGTGCCGAGGTCGTCGTGGCTGAGCCCCCGTGCGAGTGCCTGGCTCGTGGTGAAGAGGCTGTGCTGTGTTGCGGCCAGGGAGAGAACAGCCTCGGTGATGGCGACATCCATGGTCACCAGTGGAGCAAGCACCTGTGACAGCCCGATTCGAGCCTTCTCCTGCACCCGTTCTGGTGGAGGTTTGCACGTCTCCTGCGAGAGCGAACCTCCACCAGAAGCGGTGGGGGCGAGCGAGAGTTAATGTGTGAGCATTACGGGGGCGGTAAAGGGGAAGCATGGCCGTGGACGCATGCCAACAGCTCCTCGACATCGAGGAGATCAAGAAGCTCAAGGCCCGGTACTTCCGCTTCTACGACGCCAAGGACTGGGACGGCTACGTCAGCGTGCTCAGCGACGACCTCGAGTTCACCTTCGTCGACGTCCCGCTCGAGCACTACCCGCCGGAGTACTCGGCCTTCGTGACGCCAGAGGGCGACCTCACGCTCGACCGCGAGCACCTGATGGCGTGGCTCGTGCCCGCCTCGGCGTACGAGACGCTCCACCACGGCCACATGCCGGAGATCACGATCACCGGCGCCGACACCGCCATCGGTATCTGGCGGGTGACCGACCTGATCCGCTGGCCGGGCGAGCCACCGGTCTGGCTGCGTGGCTACGGGCGCTACGACGAAGAGTACGTGCGCACCTCCGACGGGTGGCGGCTACGGCGCTCGCGGTACGACCGTCACGACATCGACCCGATCGAGCTCGCGGTGCCCGCCGAGCCGGCCGACGACTGAGGAGGAACCTGATGGGGAAGCTGGACGGCAAGGTCGCGTTCATCACGGGTGCGGCGCGAGGTCAGGGCCGGTCGCACGCTGTGCTGCTGGCCGAGGAGGGCGCCGACATCGTCGGCATCGACATCTGCGCCGACATGGACACGTGCAACTATCCGTTGGGCACCTGGGAGGACCTCGAGGAGACCGCCCGGCTGGTCGAGAAGACCGGGCGCCAGATGGTGATCCGCAAGGCCGACGTCCGGAACCGGGCCGAGCTGCAGGCCGCGGTCGACGAGGGCCTCGAGCGGTTCGGCCGGCTCGACATCGTGCTGGCGAACGCCGGCATCTCGAACTACCAGCAGGCCCCGTACGAGAAGTCGGAGCAGGCGTGGCAGGACACCCTCGACGTCTGCCTGACCGGGGTCTGGAACACCATCCAGGTCACGGTGCCCAAGATCATCGAGGGCGACCGCGGCGGCGTCATCGTCATCACCGCCTCCACCGCCGGCACCCGGGTGTCGACCACCAACTTCGACGGTGGCTTCGACGCGTACACCGCGGCCAAGACCGGCCTGGTCGGCCTCATGCGGTCCTACGCCGGCCGGTTGGGTCGCCACGGCATCCGGGTCAACACCATCCACCCCACCACCACCGAGACGCCGCTCGGGCGCGACGACCGCTACATCGGATGGGCGATGTCGGAGACCGAGATCATGGCGACCGAGTTCAACCACGCCCTGCCGATCATGGCCGTGGACCCGATCGACATCAGCAACGGCGTGCTCTACCTGGTCTCCGACGCCGGCCGCTACGTCACCGGCCAGACGCTGCACGTCGACGCCGGGAACGCGACCGTGGCCCTGGGCGGGGTCGCCGGGATGGGCCCGGGCGGCGTGGGCGTCTCGATCGACGTCGAGCCACCCGGCTGAGCTCGGGGCTACCCGACCGGAGCCGGTTCGACGAACTGGACGTCGAACCAGATCGGGAGAAGGTGACGGACGTAGTAGGCGTGGTACAGCTCGCCGTCCATCACGTCGTCGTCGTACTCCTTGAGCTCGATCCGATCGTCGGACTCGAGCCGGCGCTTCACCCGGGCGAGGGTGTCGTCGACTTCCTGGCGGGTGTCGAGGCGCAGGCCCAGGTGGTCGAAGCCCGGCGACACCATCTCGTCCTTGCCCTCGATGAGCAGGATGAAGTCGTTCTCGGCCGTCCGCAGCGTCAGCGAGTCCTGGCCGAACATCCGGCGACGCGCCGACGTCCATCCGAACACGTCGGAGTAGAACGCGTCGACGTCATCGCAGAACTCGGTCGTCAGCGCCCCCATCGGGAACGTGATCTCCATGTGGTTGAAGCGCTGAGCCACGGCCCCGATCCCCCTACTCGATGACGATGACCACGTCACCGGAGCCGACGGAGTCGCCGGGACCGACCTTGATCTCCTTCACCGTGCCGGCCTTGTCGGCGGTGATGTTGTTCTCCATCTTCATGGCCTCGAGCACGCACACGGTGGTACCCGACTCGACCTCCTGGCCGACCTCGACCAGGACCTTCACGATGGTGCCCTGCATCGGGACGGTGACGGCACCGGAGCCAGCCGCGGCACCGGCCGCACCGCTGCCACCCGAGCGGCGGGGGCGGGCGCCACCAGGCGCGGCGCCGGCGGCGACCACGGCGCCGGCCTGCGACTCGGGCACGAAGACCTTCACCGCGAAGCGCTTGCCGTTCACCTCGACGTCGACGTCGCGCTGGACCTTGGCCTCGGCGTCGTCGCCGCCCGTGGATGGCGTGGCGCTCACACCGGTGAGGTCGAGGGTGTCCTCGACCCACTTGGTGGAGTGGGTGGCCTCGCCGAAGTCGGGGTGCTCGAGGATGGCGATGTCGGCGGGGATGGTGGTGGCGATCCCCTCGATGCGGAACTCCTTGAGCGCCCGCAGCGTGCGGCGGATGGCGGTCGGCCGGTCCTCGCCCCAGCAGATCAGCTTGCCGACGAGGTTGTCGTAGTACTGGCTGACGGTGTCGCCCGACTCGTAGCCGCCGTCCCACCGGGTGCCGAAACCGGCGGGCGGCACCAGCGTCGTGATGTGGCCGGGGGAGGGGAGGAACCTGCCCTCCGCGGGGTCCTCGGCGTTGATGCGGATCTCGATGGCGTGCCCGTTGAGGGCGATCGAGTCCTGGGTGAACGACAGCGGCAGGCCCGACGCCACCCGGATCTGCTCGGCGACGAGGTCGATGCCCGAGACCATCTCGGTGACGGGGTGCTCGACCTGCAGGCGGGTGTTCATCTCGAGGAAGTAGAAGGCGCCGTCCTGGAACAGGAACTCGACGGTGCCGGCGTTGACGTAGCCGCACGCCTTGGCGACCTTGACGGCCGCCTCGCCCATGGCCTGGCGCACCTCGGCGGGGAACGCCGGTGCCGGGCTCTCCTCGACGAGCTTCTGGTGGCGCCGCTGGGCGGAGCAGTCGCGCTCGGCGACCCACACGCAGTTGCCGTGGGTGTCGGCGATGATCTGCATCTCGATGTGGCGGGGCCACGTGAGGTAGCGCTCGACGTAGCACTCGTCGCGCCCGAAGCCCTTGAGGGCCTCGCTCTTGGCCGACTCGAACGCCTCGGCGGCCTCCTCGGCCGAACGGACCACGCGCATGCCGCGACCGCCACCGCCGTAGGCGGCCTTGATGGCGATCGGCCAGCCGTGCTCCTCGCCGAAGGTGATGACCTCGGAGGCGTCGGTCAGGAACTCGGTGGTGCCGGGCACGCCCGACACGCCGGCCTCCTGGGCTGCGATCCGGCTGGAGACCTTGTCGCCCATGACGGTGATCGCCGCCGGCGGCGGACCGATGAACGTCACGCCCCGCTCGGTGATGGCCTGGGCGAAGTCGGTGTTCTCGGAGAAGAAGCCGTAGCCCGGGTGCACCGCGTCGGCGCCGCTGCGCTCGATGACGTCGAGGATCGCCTCGGTGTTGAGGTAGCTCTCGGCGGCGGTCGTCCCACCGAGGGCATAGGCCTCGTCGGCGAGACGGACGTGCAGGGCGTCGCGGTCGAGGTCGGAGTACACGGCCACCGTGGCGATGCCCATCTCCTGGCATGCACGGATGACTCGGACGGCGATCTCGCCCCGGTTGGCGATGAGGACCTTGTTGAGCACGCCATATGGTGGCATGCATGGAGGGGTCCCACGCCACACGAGCCATCGCCGGCACCCGGTTCGCCGATGTCCGTCGGGTCGCCGAGACCGGTTCCACCAACGCCGACCTGCTGGCCGCTGCTGCGGCCGGGGAGCCGGCGGACCTGGTGCTCGTCGCCGACCACCAGACCGCCGGCCACGGCCGGCTGGGGCGCGAGTGGACGGCGCCCCCCGGATCGTCCCTCCTGGTTTCGGTGCTCCTGCGCCCGGACCTGGCGCCCGGCGACGCGTTC
>DATDIY010000001.1:0-8459 GCA_036520815.1 Acidimicrobiales bacterium | reverse complement strand
CCCCGGTTCTCCGGCAGTGGCCGAGCGCACCGTGGAACTGCTCGTGGCCGACGACCGCGTCGAGCTCGAGGTCGTTCCCGCGCTGTCGTTCCTCGACCTGGCGTGGGTGCGACTGGGCGTCGACCCGGTGGCGCAGGGCGTGCGGGTGGTCGACGGGCACCGGTTCGCCGTCGAGGCGGCAGGGGAGCGCGGTCCGCTGCTCGTCGCCCAGTGCGACAGCGCCCACGTGCTCTCCGACGTGAAGCTCGCCCTCGACGCCGGGATCGAGCCGGCGTTGCCCGACGGCGCCACTGTCGTGGTGCTGCAGCGGCTCGGGCTTCCCGACGAGAAGGTCGAGCGGATCGCTTGGACCGAGCTCGACCGGGTCGACGCCGACCACCTCACGTCGGTCTACCTGCCCGAGCTGGCTGCCCCGGTGGCACGGGAGCTGGCCCGGTTCGTCGAGCTGGTGGCCGTCCTGCGCGCCGAGTGCCCCTGGGACCGCGAGCAGACCCACAACTCACTGCGCCGCCACCTCCTCGAGGAGTCCTACGAGGTGCTCGAGGCGATCGACCATCTCGACCCCGACGCCGGCGAGGGCTACGACCACCTCGAGGAGGAGCTCGGCGACCTCCTCTTCCAGATCCTGTTCCACACCCAGCTCGCCACCGAGGCGGGCCAGTTCACCGTCGCCGACGTGGCCACGACCGTCCACGACAAGCTGCACTCGCGCCATCCGCACGTGTTCGGCGACGTCGACGCCCCCGCGGCCGACGACGTCGTGCGCAACTGGGAGCAGATCAAGAAGGCGGAGAAGGGCCGCGAGAGCGTGTTCGACGGGGTGCCCGACGCCATGCCGGCGCTGCTGTTCGCCCTCAAGGTGCAGAAGAAGGCCGACACCCTCGCCGACGGCGGCCTCGACGTGGCCGCTGCCGCCACCGCCGCCCTGCCCGACGACGCCCTCGACGCCGCCCATCGGCGCACCGATGACGACACCATCGGCGCCCTGCTGTTCGCCGTCGTCGACCTGGCCCGCCTGTCGGGCGTCGACCCCGAGACCGCCCTGCGCGCCGCCGCCACCCGCTATCGCGACCAGGTCCGCGCCGCCGAGCTCCGTGCCGACAGGTAGCCGCAATCGGTAGCCGTCATGCCGTGTAGGGGCCGTCGCCATGCGCGACGGCGACCGCGCCGCGTGACAGCATTCTCAACCAGCCCCCCAACGACGAGGAGCCCATCTCCGCCATGAGCATCATCGAGCACATCGCCGGTCGAGAGGTCCTCGACTCCCGTGGGAACCCCACGGTCGAGGTCGAGGTCGTCCTCGAATCCGGCGCCGCCGGACGGGCGATGGTGCCCTCCGGCGCCTCCACCGGGGCGTTCGAGGCGGTCGAGCTGCGAGACGCCGAGGCCCGCTATGGCGGCAAGGGCGTGCTCTCCGCCGTGGCCAACGTCGACGACGAGATCTACGACGCGCTGATCGGCTTCGACGCCCTCGACCAACGCGACATCGATCGCGTGCTGATCGAGCTCGACGGCACCGACAACAAGGCTCGGCTCGGGGCCAACGCCATCCTCGGTGTGTCGCTCGCCGTCGCCCGGGCCGCCGCCACCGAGCTGGCGGTGCCGCTCTACCGCTACGTGGGCGGCGTCAACGCCCACGTGCTGCCGGTGCCCATGATGAACGTGCTCAATGGGGGCGAGCACGCCGACAACAACGTCGACGTGCAGGAGTTCATGATCATGCCGGTCGGCGCCGCCTCGTTCTCCGAGGCGCTGCGGTGGGGGGCCGAGACCTACCACGTGCTGAAGAAGGTCCTCCACGAGAAGGGCCTCAGCACCGCGATCGGCGACGAAGGTGGATTCGCACCGAACCTCGACTCCAACGAGGAGGCGGTGCAGCTGCTGATCGCCGCCATCGAGAAGGCGGGGTTCACCCCCGGCGAGGACATCGCCATCGCCCTCGACGCCGCCTCCACCGAGTTCTACAAGGATGGCAACTACGTCCTGGCGGGGGAGGGGCGCACGCTCAGCCCCGCCGAGATGGTGGGCTACCTCGACGACCTCGTCGGCAAGTACCCGATCGTGTCGATCGAGGATGGCATGGCCGAAGAGGACTGGGACGGCTGGAAGCAGCTCACCGACACCGTCGGGTCCAAGACCCAGCTCGTCGGGGACGACCTCTTCGTCACCAACGTCGAGCGGCTCTCCCGCGGCATCGACGCCGGCGTGGCGAACTCCATCCTGGTGAAGGTCAACCAGATCGGTTCGCTCACCGAGACCCTCGAGTCGGTCGCGCTGGCCACCCGCTCGGGCTACACCGCGGTGATGTCGCACCGGTCGGGGGAGACCGAGGACACGACGATCGCCGACCTGGCCGTGGCCACCAACTGCGGCCAGATCAAGACCGGCGCGCCGGCCCGCAGCGACCGGGTGGCCAAGTACAACCAGCTGCTGCGCATCGAGGACGACCTCGGCGAGGCCGCCGCCTACTGGGGCGCCTCGGCGCTGAAGAAGGTGCGCCCCTCCACATGAGCATCCGGCGCCGCGGCCGTGGGTCCGACGAGGACGGGACCTCCGGCCCACCACGCGCGTCGGGGCGGGGCCGCCACGCGGAGCCGCGCTCCCGGGCGATCGTGCGCACCGCCCGGCGTCTCATGGGTCCGGCCATCCTGGCCGTGGTCACCGTCGGCGTGTTCACCCTCGGTGCTTTCCCGACCCGCACCCTTCTCGACCAGCGCCACGAGACCTCGGCGGCGGAGCAGCGGCTCGGTGAGCTGGATGCGTCCAACGCGGCGGAGCGGGAGAAGGTCGAGGCGCTCAAGACCGACGCCATGGTCGAGCAGCTGGCCCGTCGGGAGTACGGCCTGGCTCGCCCCGGCGAGGAGCTGTACCACATGATCCCGCCGGCGCAGGATCCGGTGAGGGTCCCGGATGCCTGGCCCTTCAACGGGCTGGGCACCACGCTCGACCGCTGAGACGCGGCGCTGCGAGGATGAACCCATGACCCGCAAGGCCCGTTGGCAGAGCTCCGCCCGTTGGACCCTCGTCGCCGTGGTGGCGGTGGTGGTGCTCGGCGGCGTGGGGTTCTACTGGCTCGCGCTCAAGGGCTGAACCCGATAGGTCCTGGATCGGTACCGGGCCGGTAGCCTCGCCGCCGTGACCGACGCCGCCGAGACCAGCTCGACCGCCGGGGCGCCACCGCCGCCCGCCGACGTCGGTGAGGTCCTCGCCGGCCTGGCCGCCCACGGGTATCTGGCCGACGAAGGGCTCGCCACCTCGGTGTTCCTGGCCCTCGCCCTGCACCGTCCGCTGCTGCTCGAAGGTGAGCCCGGGGTCGGGAAGACCGAGCTGGCCCGGGCCCTCGCCCGCTGGCGCGCCGCCGAGCTCATCCGCCTCCAGTGCTACGAGGGCCTCGACGCGTCGCAGGCGATCTACGAGTGGGACTACTCCCGTCAGCTCCTCCACCTGAGGGCGGCGGAGGCGGTCGGGGCGACCGGCGCCGATGTCGACGCCCTCGAGGACCAGCTCTACGACGAGCGCTTCCTCGTGCGCCGACCGTTGCTGCACGCGATCTCAGCGACCGACGGCCCGCCGCCGGTGCTGCTCGTCGACGAGGTCGATCGGGCCGACGACGAGTTCGAGGCGTTCCTCCTGGAGGTGCTCGCCGACTACTCGGTGACCGTGCCCGAGCTGGGCACCTTCCGCGCCGAGGTCCCCCCGATCGTGGTCATCACCTCGAACCGGACCCGCGACGTGCACGACGCGCTGAAGCGGCGTTGCCTCTACCACTGGGTCGAACACCCCGACCTCGAGCGCGAAGTGGCCATCGTCCGGTCCCGGGTCCCCGGCATCGACGAGGTGCTCGCCCGTCAGGTCGCCGCACTCACCCAGGCGCTCCGCCAGCTCGAGCTGTACAAGCCGCCCGGCGTGGCCGAGACCATCGACTGGGCCCAGGCCCTCACTGTCCTCGGCCGCCGGGAGCTCGATCCTGCCTCTGTGGATGCCACTCTCGGCACGGTGGTCAAGTACCGCGAGGACACCGAACGGGTCCGTCGTGTGGGCCTCGACGAACTGGTCGCAGCTGCCCGCGCCGAGGCGGGCTGAGAACGCTGGGGGCGGGCGTGTCCTCCTCCGGAACGGTCGACGCGCGGTCGGACCGAGGCGTTCACGGGTTCCTCGCCGAGCTGCGTGCCGCGGGGCTGGCGGTTCCGGTCGGCAGCGCCCTACTGCTCGCCGAGGCCCTCGACCACCTCCCGGCCTCGTCCGACTCGCTGTACTGGGCCGGTCGGGCGACCCTCGCCCACGGTCCCGAGGAGATCGCCACCTACGACCGGATCTTCACTCGGTACTGGCTCGGCGGCGCCGACGTCGAGGACGCCTCCGCGTCGGGCGAGCAGACGGTCACGATCGCCGTCGACGACGGGGAGGACGGGGGAGGGGAGCCACCCGGCGACGACAGCGAGTCGCCCGACGTCACCCTCCGCTTCAGTCCCGTCGAGGTGCTGCGCACCCGCGACTTCGCCGTGCTCGACCGCTCCGAGCAGGCCGAGGTGAACCGGCTCATGGCCGACCTTCGCCTCGCCGGTGCCCTGCGCCGTTCCCACCGCCGGGTGCCGAGTCGGCGTCCGACCGGCCGTCCCGATCTCCGCCGCACGGTGCGGGCCGCGCTCCGGGCCGGAGGCGAGCCGGTGCGCCGCCGGACCACCGAGGCAGGCACCCGGCCCCGCCGGGTGGTGCTGCTCGCCGACGTCAGCGGCTCGATGGAGCCCTACAGCCGGGCGTTGATCCGCTTCGCTCACGTGGCGGTGGCGGCGCGGGCCCGGGTCGAGGCCTTCACCATCGGCACCCGCCTGACCCGTCTCACCCGGGAGCTCACGACCCGCGACCCCGACGCCGCCCTGGCCCGGGCCGCCGCCGCCGTCCCGGACTGGTCCGGTGGGACCCGGCTGGGAGAGGCCCTGCGCCGCTTCAACGACGAGTGGGGCGTGCGCGGGATGGCCCGAGGCGCGGTGGTGGTGATCCTCTCCGACGGCTGGGACCGGGGCGACCCCGACGAGCTGGCCGAGCAGATGGCCCGCCTGCGCCGCGTCGCCCACCGCATCGTGTGGGTGAACCCGCTCAAGGCCGGCACGGGCTACGAGCCCCTCGCGCGAGGGATGGCCGCGGCGTTACCCTTCGTCGACGTGTTCCTCGAGGGCCACTCGCTCGAGTCCCTCGAGGCCCTGGCCGCCACCATCGCCGATCGACCGACCCCGAGGAGCAGCAGCCGATGAGGGAGATCATGAACGATCTCGATCGCTGGCGAGCCCAGGGTCGACGTGTCGCGATCGCCCGGGTCGTGGACATCGAGGGGTCCGGCCCGCGCCTGCCCGGCGCGGCGATGGCGGTCGCCGACGACGGCGAGGTCGTCGGCTCCGTGTCGGGTGGGTGCGTCGAAGGGGCCGTGGTCACCGAGGCGCTCCAGATCCTCGAGTCCGGCGACCGTCGGCTGGTGACGTTCGGCTACAGCGACGACGAGGCCTTCGCCGTCGGACTCACGTGCGGCGGCACCATCCACCTGTTCATCGAGCCCCTCGACTGGTGACGCGGTGACCGACTCGATCTACGACCAGTGGCGCGCCGCAGTCGACGACCATCGCCCCGTCGCCCTCGTCACCGTGGTCGAGGGCCCCGGCGCGGGCTCCAAGATCCTCGTCGGTGAGGGGATCGACCCGGTCGGCACCCTGGGCAACGACGACCTCGACCGGGTCGTGGTGCGCGACACGATCGGCGAGCTGGCCGCCGGCACCAGCGGAGTGCGCCACTACGGCCCGCACGGCGAGGCCCGCGAGGACGCCGTGTCGGTCTTCGTCGAGGCGTTCGCTCCGCCGCCGCAGATGCTGATCTTCGGCGCCGTCGACTTCACCGCGGCGTTGGTGCGGGTGGCCAAGGTCCTCGGCTACCGGGTCACCGTGTGCGACGCCCGCGAGGTGTTTGCGACCAAGCGCCGGTTCCCACAGGCCGACGAGGTGGTGGTCGACTGGCCCCACCGTCTCCTCGCCGAGGTGGGCGATCGCCTCGGCCCGCGAGACGCCGTGTGCGTGCTCACCCACGACCACAAGTTCGACGTGCCCGCCATCCGCGCCGCCCTGGAGACGAAGGTCGGCTACCTCGGGGCCATGGGCAGCCGACGGACCAACGCCGAGCGGCTCCGGCGTCTCGAGGACGACGGAGCCGACATGGCGCAGGTGCGGGCCCGACTCCACGCCCCGATCGGGCTCGATCTCGGAGGCCGCACCCCGGAGGAGACGGCGATCGCCATCTGCGCCGAGATCATCGCGTCGCGCACCGGGCGCGCGGCGGCGTCGCTGTCCGAGGCGGCCGGCCCGATCCACTGACCGGGGCCGCGCCGACGGGAGCGACGCCCGTCAGGCGGTGAGCGATTCCGGGGCGACCGAGAACTCGGCCACCCAGGCATCGTCGGACGCGCCGTCCACCGCGAGGCGCCAGCGGTAGGCCTTCCCCGGCTCGACCGGCAGGGCGCTGAAGTTGATCACCACCGGCACGGGGAGGGTCTGGCCCTCGGGCCACCCCGGCGGTCGGCCGGCCGCCACCTGGCCGTTCACCAGGACGGGAACATCGCCGGCCATGACCGGGATGCCGTCCTCGCCGAGCAGCTCGCACGCCCACGGGATCACGTCCTCGGCTCGGCTCCACGGCACCCGGACGAGGATGGCCACGGCCATCGGCTGGGGGCGGGGCGGCAGCACCGAGATGCCACCTCCGAGCAGGTTGAGCTTTCCGTCGGCGACCTGGGCCGCCTCGGCGAGCACGATCGTGACGGCGAGCTCTTCGGTCGGCGCGGGCTGGTCGTTCGCCATGGAGCCTCACCCTAGTGCCGGGTGCTTGACTGGCCCGATGGGTGAACCCCGTCATGTCGCCGCCGCGGTGCTCGCCGCCGGCGGGTCGAGCCGCTTCGACGACGGGCCCAAGCAGCTCGTGTCGTTCCGGGGTCGACCCCTGGTCGTGCTGGCGGTGGAGGCGGCGCTCGCGGCCGATGTCTTCGACGTCGTGTTCGTGGTCGGCGGAGCGGTCGATCTGGGCACGGTGGTCCCACCGGAGGCGCTGTTGCTCGAGAACCCGGACTGGGCCGACGGGCAGGCGACCTCGCTGACCGTGGCGGTCCGGGCCGCGGAGGTCGGCGGGTTCGACGCCGTGGTGGTAGGTCTGGCCGATCAGCCCTTCGTGGGGCCCGACGACTGGAGGACCGTCGCCCTCGCCGACGCGTCCGAACCCATCGTGGCGGCGAGCTACGAGGGCCGCCGCGGCAACCCGGTGCGGCTGGCCCGCGAGGTCTGGCCCGACCTGCCCACGACCGGCGACGAAGGGGCCCGGAGGTTGATGGCCGTACGGCCCGAGCTCGTGGCCGAGGTAGCGTGCCCGGGCGACGCCGTCGACATCGACACCCGAGAGGACCTGGACCGATGGAGCTGACCAACACCTTCACTGTGAGCGTTCCCGTGGAGGACGCCTGGGCGGTGCTCACGGACGTGGAGCGCATCGCCCCTTGTCTGCCGGGCGCCCAGCTCCAGGAGATCGAGGGCGACGAGTACCGCGGGATCGTGAAGGTCAAGGTCGGCCCGATCACCGCCCAGTACAAGGGCAAGGCCATCTTCAAGGAGAAGGACGACGTCGCCCACAAGGCGGTCCTCGAGGCGTCGGGCCGTGACACGCGCGGCCAGGGCAACGCCAACGCCACCATCACCGCCCTGCTCGAGCCGGCCGGCGAGGGCACCCAGGTGACGGTCACGACCGATCTGACCGTGACCGGCAAGGTCGCCCAGTTCGGTCGGGGCGTGCTCGCCGACGTGAGCACCAAGCTGCTCGGCCAGTTCGTCGACAACCTCGAGCAGACCGTGCTGGTCGACGAGGCGGCCGTCGAGGAAGCGAACGAGGTGGTGGAGGAGGCGGAGAAGGCCCTCGCCGCCGAGGCCGCCGCCGCCGGCACCGTCGGTGCCTCCGAGCGTTCCGACGCCGCGCCGGCTGGCGTCCGCAAGGTCGACATGCCCGAGCCCGAGGCCATCGATCTGCTCGAGCACGCCGGTTCGCCGGTGCTCAAGCGGGCCGTGCCGGTGCTCGGCGTGGTCATCGCGGTCCTGATCCTGTGGCGCGTGCTGCGCAGGAAGTGACCGACGCGGCCGACGAGCGGGCCCTCGTGGCCGAACTGCTCGGTCGGCCCCCGATGGGGGAGTTCGACGTGGTGGTGCGCTCGCCCGACGGCACCCCGGCGGTGCTGCGGAACCAGCCGCTGCTCCCCGACGGCACCCCGATGCCGACTCGCTTCTGGCTGTGCGAGCCTGTCCTGCGCTCGGCCATCGGCACCCTCGAGGCCGACGGCGGCGTCCGCCGAGCCGAGGCCGAGATCGCGCCGGACGCCCTTGCGGCGACCCACGCCGCCTACGCCCGTGAGCGCGATGACGCCCTCCCCGACGACCACTCCG